>JBLHOB010000082.1:0-8970 GCA_047619425.1 Myxococcota bacterium | reverse complement strand
CCGTAGCCGCTAAACGGAAGCTCTGCTGTGCCACCGCGGAAGAACGCGCGGCCTGCCGTGTGATTGAGGATCGGCCGATACAAGGTGTGGATCGGCCCCTTCAAGTCGAGTGCGTGAACAACGCCGAGGGGCAGCAGTTCGTGGGCGAGAAGTTCGGGGTAGCTGTTGATCTGAACTCGCTTGAGCGCTTCTCTAAAGTCGGGACGGTTGGCTCTTGTCTCGATGCGCTCGTTGTCGAGAGCAAGCTTCGGGTCATTGAAGCCGATTAATAAAAGATCCGGGGTTTGGCTTCGCCACACCGCGACGTGATCAAAGACACTTGCATAGGTGCGCAAGACGATCTCCATCACCGCCGCGTCGGTTTCGTATTCGTGGAACCACTGGCAATATACGCCGCCCGGGCTCAATTTCGCCTTGGCGACTTCAAGAAAGTCTGCGCTGTAAAGCATCTCGATCCCGGTGACCCAAGGATTGCTGGGCTCCGAAATGATCAAATCGTAGGTGCCTGCGGTGCGCATCAGTGCTCGATATGCATCGCTTGCGACGATCTCGATCTTGGGGTTCGAAATGGCATCGTGGTTGGCAAACGCAAACAGCGGGGCTGCTTCAATCACGCCCGGAGAGATTTCGGCGACGACGATGCTTTTCATGCTGTCGAGTGTTGATAGCTCTCCAGCTGTAACTCCGGTTCCCCAACCAATCACAAATGCGTTCTCAGCTTTCTCGGCGAGCAATGCGGGAATCGTTGCGAGCATGCCCATCGTGGGAAAGTCGGCGTAGGTGTTTCCGTCGGACTTGCCATTTACAACGATCGAGAGTGATTGGCCCCCGGGTCCTGACGGCGAGACTGTCGCGGTAACCGAAGTGATCGGGTCGTCGGTGTGGAAGATTGTCTTTGGATTGAACGTGTAGGGGTTGAGAGCGATGAACTCTTTTGGCCCAAGGTTCGTTCCGGGAAGAACTTCCCGCGAACGAAACAACCCTGCATAGAGGATGCGCAGATCCCAGGTTGGAGTGACAAAAAGTGCGACGGCTACGCTTGCCAGTACCGCAGTAGAGGTGACCGCTCGCCACGCATAGAGTTGAAAGCTCACCAACACCGCGGCCAAGGCGAGGGCGCCTACGGCGATTCGATAGATCTCGTGCAGATCAAACCAGAAAAAGAAGATGTAACCACCGAGCAAAGCTCCAAGCAGCGAACCTACGGTGTTCCAGCTGTAGAGATTACCTGCGAGATCTCCCAGGTGGTCGGCTTCTCGTTGCATCACGTCGAAGAGCAGCGGCAATGCAGCGCCCGAGAGCATGACGGGAATGCCGAGCACGACTACGAGCCAGCCAAAGCCCGAGAGAAAGTATGCGAAGAAGTCGCTCTCGGCGCTTCCAAAGGATGAGCGCAGGACATGTACCCAATAGGGCGCGTTTTCAACCTGAAAGTACAGCAGCGCAAATGCGGCGAAGAGTGCCCATTGATTGCCGGCGACAACAAGGTTGGGAATCCGTTTGAAGGTGGAGACCGCGAAGCTGCCCAGCGCAATGCAAAGAACAAAGACGGCGACGACCATCGAGAAGGTAAACTGAGAAGAACCAAACGAGAGGCTGACCAGCCGCATCACCGCGGTTTGTAGCGTCATCATTGCGAAGCCGGTCAGGAGCGCCACGAAGGCGTAGATGCGAAAGCTCTCGGTTTCTTTCGTTTCGGAACGGCTCGCCGCTTCGCTGGCCAAGGACGCGACTGCGCTTCCGCTTCGGCCCAGCACCATAAAGGCAGAGCCTGCCACTAAGTTGATTGTGCCCATGCATAACATCACGTTCACGAGACCGAGAGCGGGGATTAGCGTGAAGCCCGCCGCGAGCGCGCCCGCAAAAGCTCCCACGGTATTGAAAGCGTAAATGAAGGCGTGGATACGAGTCGCGTCGGCGAGATCTTTCGCCAGAGCCTGGGTCAAGATCGGAATGGTTGCGCCCATCATTGCGGAGGCGGGGCCGATCAATAGGATCGTGAGCGCGACATCGATTGCAAAGCCAACGCCTCCGACACCGTGAGGGATCGCGAACGAAAGCGCTTGTATCGCCTCGAAGAGCCAGGGGAATGCGACGACGTAGAGCCCGATGGCGAACTCAACCCCGCCGTAGACAAAGAGCAGCCGCGGAGGCAGCCCCGCCGCTTGCGCCGATGCGATCATGCGATGCGTCGCCACACCGAAGGCCCAATATCCGATCGAAAGCCCGCCGAGAAAGATCGCGAGCACGGCGGCAGTCGCTTCGCTGTGGGAGCCGAGGAGTGTTGCGAGGTACTTCTGCCATGCAACTTCGTAGACGAGCCCACTAAAGCCCGTCATCGCGGTGAGCACTAGGGCGATCGCTCTGGTCATCTTTGAACCTTGGATGAGCGCATGGTTACATTCTCGCTCGCACTGGAACCGCAATTAAAATGGGGGCGGCGTGTTCGAACACAAGAGTGACGTCGAGGGACATGCCTTCAACCAATGGCTGTGCGAGTTGGGACAACATGACGTGCTTGCCACCGGAAGCGAACTCAATGCGATCTCCAGCAGGTAACACGAAGCCATCGGTCTGGTGCTTCATCCGCACCATGTCACCACTCACAGTGGTCTCGTGAAGTTCAGCGTTCTTTGCGGCGTGGGTCTCGACGCGTATCAGGCGATCGTCGACGGAGGAGCCGTTGCGAATGGACATATAGATGACACCGACGGGTGCACCCGCGCTCGGGTGCGAGACCTGGCCGTACACCTCAATCCCTGCGGCCGGCTTGACCGCGGCTGCGGGAGCGGCGGATGGGCTTTGGTCGGAGCAACCGAGCGACAGGCAGATGAATGTCGCGAACCCGATAAACCATGAATGAGATCGAACGTATGCCACGTGTTTGCTCCGTCTTCGTTCGAGTAAACGCGAATTCGCGCTCAAAAAGCGGTGGCGAGTATAACCCGAAGCGGGGCTCGGCTCTTTCACCAATTGTCGAAGGTCGGGTTCCGAAGCACTTCGGTATCGGTACCATCAAGAGGTGAATCAGCCTGAAACACCCCATACCGATTCAGTTCCCGACGACCCCGACGAGCTGTCGACGGCTTATACGCGCTACGCCCTTGGGCTGCTGGTGGTCGTCTATGTCTTTAACTTTATTGATCGCTCGATTCTCTCGATCCTATTGGAGTCGATCAAAGAAGAGTTCCAGGTTTCGGATACTTATCTGGGCTTTTTATCCGGGATCGCCTTTGCGGCGTTCTATACGATGGTCGGGATCCCGATTGCCCGCTGGTCGGACCGCGGCAATAGAAGCTCGATCATTGCGCTGGCGGTCTTGATTTGGAGCGGCATGACGGCGGTCACCGGCCTCGCGCAGACCTTCACCCATCTCGTGATTGCGCGTATTGGCGTTGGGGTTGGAGAGGCAGGTTGTAGCCCTCCAGCGCACTCGTTGATCTCCGACTACTTTCCGCCCGAACGCCGAGGAACAGCTCTTTCGATCTACGCACTCGGGATCCCGATCGGCGGCGGCATCGGTTATTTCGCTGGCGGCCTGCTGGACCAGTACTTCGATTGGCGCACTGCGTTCATTGTGGTCGGCCTACCCGGCGTGCTCTTGGCGCTTATTGTGAAATTGACATTGAAGGAGCCCAGACGAGGCCGGTACGACGCGGTCGAGGCCGGCGCGGGCCCGCCGCCAACGCTTCAGGTGGTGTTCGGCTTCATGAGGGAATTGAAGTCTTTTCGGCACATGGCCATCGGGGCGGCTCTTCACGCCTTCTACGCATACGGCGTGGCTGCGTTTTTGGCCACGTTCTTTCGGCGCTCCCACGGCATGGAGTCCTCCGAGGTGGGCACCTGGCTCGCAGCGATTTCGTGCACGGCAGGTGTGGCGGGGACGTTCCTGGGCGGCTTTCTGGGCGATCGCCTCGGGAAAAACGATCAGCGCTGGTACATGTGGATTCCCGCCCTCGGGACCATTGTATTCATTCCATTTGCCTTCTTTCTGTATCTCTGGCCCGACCCGTACGTCGCGATGATGGTCTACTTCCCCGCAGCGATATTTGGCGGCATGTATCTCGGGCCCACGTTCGCGATGACCCAGTCCCTTGTGCCGGCGTCGATGCGCGCCACGGCATCGGCGATGCTGTTGTTTGTCATTAATATGATTGGGCTGGGCCTTGGGCCGCAGAGTGTCGGGATCCTCAGTGACTGGCTTGCCCCGACACAAGGAGTCGACAGCTTGCGCTACTCGCTGCTGTTTTTAAGTGTCGTGTTCGCGGCCTGGTCGGTCGCGCATTACGCGATCGCCTCCACTACGATCCGCGCTGATCTCGAGGCCAAAAACAAACAGGCCTAGAGTCTTCGCAATGAAGTCTCCAGGCCTGCTCTGTATGGTGCAATTTCGAGCGCGTGGATCGAAGAACGATCTGACGCGGTTGCTGTCTAGCGCTTGCTCTTGCGAACGGCTCCGTGCATCGCGAACGCGCCAATGCCAAACAGAATGGCTGCAGACGGCTCGGGGACGGCGTTGGTTACGGGGCCCTCGGAGGGTCGAATCCCGCCGATCAACTCAAGGCCGAGTATCGTCTGCTGGTCTTCGTCCCACCATTCAAACGAGATCAAGTATTTCAGCGGATCAGTCAACGACTGGTAGGTGCCAATTGAGGTCGGGTGCTCGTTGCCTTCGTTATTGGCCATCTCGCTGTACGTGATGTACGTGCCCTTCTTGAAGAAGAAGCCGAAGTCGCCGCTCTTGGGGTCAAAGAAGTCGAATGTGTTCTGGTCAACATCCATGACCGAACCGCCCGCCAAATCAACCATCGCGGACTGGCCGGCGCCCATGTCGTCTGCGCCGAAGAGGGTGATGAGGTCGTCTTTTTCGTAATAAATCCCGAAGGAGCTGTGTACGCCACCGTACGTATCTTTGAGTTCCAGCGATAGAATTTGGTCACCAGCGGTAAAGCGCTCGACGCCGGTATTCACGCCATAGCCAGCGTCTGGTGAGGCAGCGCCGATCGGCGCTGCGCTGGCTTGGCTCGTCAGGCTGACTGCCGCAACGAGTGCGGTTGTGACGAGTGCTTTTGTCCACTGCATAATCATTCTCAAGGCCCCTGTACTTCTTATCCGGCACATTAGTTCGTTGCCATTAGTTCGTTGCATTTAACCTACATTGTTGATTGGCGAAAGTCGACACAAAACTAACAATAATTACGAATTCCAGTTCAACAAGTGTGGTGTTTCCGCTCTATTTGTAGTGCCGCATAACCGATCATAAGTGACGCATCGATTGCGAATTTTTCCCGGCTTCAGAGTAGGTGTCACGTGAGTCTCGTTCGAATCCGCGCTTGTTTGATCTTGGTTGCGTCCTTGTGGGGTGGTGAAATTTTCGCCGCTCCGGGCGAAGTGACCTCTCAAATGGAGATCAATGACGTCACCGGTGGTTTATTGGGCCCCCTGGCCAATATCGATTTTTTTGGATCGGCAACTGCCACCCTCGGGGACATGGACTCAGACGGCATTCCAGATCTAGCTGTTGGCGTGCCGGGCGATGACGACGGTGGCTCGGGTCGCGGTGCTGTTTTGGTGCTCTTCCTCAATGCCGATGGCAGCGTGAAGGGCGAGCAGAAGATCAGCGATACGGCAGGTGGCTTTACCGGTGTGTTGGCCGACCAGGATCAGTTCGGTCAGGCAATCGCATCGCTCGGTGACATCGACGGCGACACCGTCATGGACATTGCGGTTGGCGCACACCTCGACGACGACGGAGGCGCGGGACGCGGCGCCGTTTGGATTCTCTTCCTAAATGCAAACGGCACGGTGAAGGCACATCAGAAGATCAGCTCGACCGCAGGTGGCTTTGCGGGGAGCCTCGACGACGACGACGCGTTTGGAGTTTCGGTCGCGGGCCTCGGCGATGTCGATGGCGACACGGTTGGCGACCTAGCAGTCGGCGCCCATCAAGATGATGACGGGGGTGCCGGGCGCGGCGCGGTGTGGGTTCTCTTCTTAAATACGAATGGCACCGTGAAGGGGCAACAAAAAGTCAGTGACACTGCCGGTGGTTTTGCGGGCGCTCTCGACGATGGCGACCTCTTTGGTGTCTCGCTCGCGGGACTCGCCGATCGCAACGGTGATGGTGTGCCTGAGCTTGCAGTCGGCGCTGACCAGGATGACGATGGTGGCCTCGAGCGCGGCGCTGTATGGCTGCTCTTTCTGAACGCAACCGGTACGGTGTTCCATGAGCAGAAGATCAGCTCTTTGGTCGGTGGCTTCGTGGGCCCGTTGGCTGACGGTGATCTCTTTGGACGTTCGGTGAGCGGCATGTCCGACCTGAACGGCGATGGCGCAGCTGACCTTGTTGTCGGTGCAAGTCAGGACGACGACGGCGGCTCGGCGCGCGGTGCAGCGTGGGTTTTGTTTCTAGAGTCGGACGGCACAGTGGTTGGCGAACAAAAAATTAGCAGCCTGGCGGGCGGCTTTACAGGAAGCCTCAATAACTTGGATCGCTTCGGTACTGCACTCACTCACGCAGGCGACCTCAACGGCGACGGCATCGAAGACCTCGCGGTTGGTGCGACCTTCGACGCGGGCGGGGGTGTCTTGCGCGGTTCGGTGTGGACGGTGCAGCTCGACGGTGCTGTGTGCGGTAACGCGACCATTGAGTTTGCAGAAGATTGCGACGAAGGCGACACGATACCGGGAGACGGCTGCTCGCATCTTTGCCAGGCCGAAACAATCTGGCCGTTTGTTGGCTCGGCTGTGGGCGGCTATTCGATCTACCTCACCGTTGACGGTGAAGCGCTCGTCGTCGTGACGACCGCGGGCCAAAGTGCAGCTGATGTCGCGCAAGCAGTTGCCGACGCGATCAATGCAGACCCAACGCTTGGGATGAACGGCACCTACGCGAGTGTCATAGGTGACGAGTTGATCACTAACGGTGTTGTAAGTGCCACACAAATTGACGACCCCGGACTTGCTGCCCAGCCAGTACCGACGCTTTCAGAGTGGGCGGTATTGGGGCTGTGCGCGACGATGCTCTTTGCGGGTGTTGCCGCGATGTCATCGACTCGCGAAACGTGCTCTTCGCAGTAGCGCGACCCCCATCGCGATAAACGGCACGCTCAGTCGTTGGCCCGCGGTTCGTGTGGGGATGCACCGAGGGATATGCTCTTCTGTTCATTGGTGGTCGAAGTAGGGTATTTCCATGGGATAGAGGCCGGTAGAGAGGTGCACGCTCACCGGTGGGTTTTCGCTGGTGACGTAGCTTGGGCAATGCGGCTAGGCTCTACACGCGAGTCCACTTACCCTCGGAGGCCGAGAATGAGTAGCCTTAGTGCTAATCAAAGGATCGTGCGCGCTCGTGATGGCGCCGCGTCGTTTGAAGCCGCAGGCCTCCTCGTATTGGTCACCGGCACGGATGGCCACATCCTCTATTCCAGCGAAGGCTGGAGCGCTGTCTTTACCAACGCCGTTGGTTCGTTAACGGGAAGCCTGCTCGACACCGTGGCATCCGACTCTCGTGTGCAGCTGATGTTTTGCGACTCGCAACCAAGCGAGCAAAGCCCGGATCGCGCTGCAAGCCGTTACGATGCGATCGTACTTCGCTACGGGGTGTCTGCGGAGACGACCCGCACGCTCGAGGGCACGGGCTATCCAATCCTTGCAGGTTGTGACGATCGTGTGATCGTTTTTCGCGACGTTTCGGGAGACTGGCGCTCGTTAGTCGAACTTGCCGAAAACGAGCGACGCTTTCGTGTGATCGCCGAGGCGGGGCGCGACATGGTTACCGAGACCGATCGCGAAGGACGCTTTAGCTACGTCAGCGGTGCCTGCGAGCAAGTTCTCAACTACTCCGCCGATGAACTGGTCGGCAGCAAAGCCCTCGACCTTCATCACCCGGACGATGTGGATGCCTTCTTCGATGAACTCAAGGCTGGCGGAAAGTCGAACCAGCCCTTTGTCATTCAGCCACACCGGCTACGCCGGCGCGATGGGAGCCACGTGTGGGTTGAGGCTCTGGGGTTGATGTACCGCGACGCCTCGGGTGCGCGAAAGACACTCGGTGTTGCGCGGGACGTCACGGCCCAGATTGATGCCGAAGTCGTCAAGCGCAATCTCGACGAACGCGTCTTGCGCAGCCAGAAACTCGAGAGCCTCGGGGTGTTGGCAGGCGGAGTCGCTCATGACTTCAACAATCTACTGACCCCCATTCTCGGCAATGCCGACCTGGCACTTCTAGACTTGCCTGCAGACTCGCCTATCCGCAAACGTGTCGAAATGATCAAGGCGGCCGCCGTTCGCGCCACCGCACTCACGCGCCAGATGCTCGCGTATTCAGGCCACGGTGTGGGGAGTGTCAACGCGGTCAATATTACGTCCGCGGTGAACGACATGGCGTTGTTGCTCAATGCGACCGCGTCCAGTGCTACGAGAATCGAATATGAACTCGGGGAGAACCTGCCCTTTGTCGAAGTGGACAGTACCCACATCGGGCAAGTCGTGATGAACTTGGTCGCCAATGCGACGGAATGCCTGCCCGAAGAAGGCGGTCGCATTGAAGTGACAACCGGCACCCTTCAAGCGGATCGCGCCTATCTCGATGCCTGCTTTATTGGCGATTGCGTCGAGGCCGGCGAGTATGTTTACGTCGAGGTGCGAGATACCGGGTCTGGTATTCCGGTTGGAGATCGCAGCCGCATTTTTGATCCGTTCTTCACAACGCGGTTCACCGGACGAGGCTTGGGGCTCGCGGCCGTGAATGGAATCGTGCGCGGCTACAAGGGCGCACTCGACTTGATGAGTGAGGTTGGAGAGGGAACATGGATCCGCGTTCTGTTCCCGACTGCAAAAGTGGGTGCGAAGTTGGCTCGCCCGGCGGTACGCACGCCGGCCCCTAAGAGTGTCGAAGCCACGCAACCCGCGCGCGGCACGTTTCTCGTTGTCGACGACGATGAAAACGCCTGCGAGTTGATGGCCACGGTG
>JBLHOB010000081.1:0-9036 GCA_047619425.1 Myxococcota bacterium | reverse complement strand
GCATCGGCGGGCGAAAGCGGCACAGTGCCAGCGCTGTTGGCGATCTTGTCCAAGGGCTCACGCGAGGCACGCCGAGCGTCAACTCGATCGAAGAGGGATATAAGGCGCTTGAGATTGCACTCGGATTTCACGAGTCGATTCGCAATGACAGCGCTTGGACGAAACTCCCGCTGAAGAAAAGCTCACTGAAGATCGATAGTCGATAGCCCTTGCACCCGACGCGTGTCCCCGGCGCAGAGGCTATGAGAGGAGATGGTCGCGCTCGAAGCGCAGAAGGATTTCTTTCTTATCGATTCCGCCCGCATAGCCGGTGAGCTTTCCGCTTTGCCCGATCACTCGGTGGCACGGGAGGATGATCGCAATGGGGTTTTTGCCGTTGGCGGCCCCGACGGCCCGTGAAGCGCTGGGCTTGCCGAGCTTCTTTGCGATCGAACCGTAGGTGACCGTTACCCCATAGTCGATTTTTGCCAACTCTCCCCAGACTCGCTGCTGGAAATCGGTGCCTTTAGGAGCGAGGGGCACTGTGAAATTCCGTAGGGTTCCGGCGAAGTAGGCAGTGAGTTGATCGATGGCTTCGCATTCGAGACTGGTGTCGTACTCCCAAGCACTGTCCAGCTGTGCGCCCTTGGGTTGGTCTTCGAATCCAACCGAGACGAGGGCTTCGTCGCGCCACGCGACCCAGACTTTGCCCACAGGACTGTCGATCCATTTGTATCGTGTTGTCATGGATGCACTCATTCCCACTCCCTTTGATTTCACGTTGCCGACTTGCTCGTGCGATTCGAAGTCCGCGCGTCGGCGTCGGCGGGGACATAAGCCCTCCACAAAAACATTGCCGCGTACGCGCGCCACGGTCGCCAGCCGTTTGCGTGTTCGACCAATTTCGCTTCGCTGTCGAGCGTCAAGTCGAGGCTGCTTGCAACGCGTCGCAAAATGAGGTCGCCAGAGGGGAAGGCGTCGGGTTCGCCGCACGCTCGCATTGCGATGTAGTGGGCCGTCCACGGACCGATTCCTTGAACGGCCTGGAGGCTGGCTACTGCTTGTTCGAGGTCTCCGGCACCATCGAAAGAGACTTGTTCGTGTACAACAGCCCTCGACAGGGCGCGGTAACAAGCGTCGTGGCTCAACTCCATGGTCCGATAGAACCAAAGAATCACTGGGACAACTAGCCGTTTTCGGACATATCCAACGAGGCACTTCGTCGGCGGTTTAAGCGCTTTGCGGCAGTGAGTTCAGGGCCATTAGAGCGCCCCTCGCCCGCTCGTGCTCACCTCTCCGGGACGAAAAAGAACTCGCCCGACTCATGTCCGGCAAACTTGATCGGAGCGTACTGCGGGATCTGCTCGAAGTTCTTCGCTTCGGCGGCCCAAGTGACCTGTGCGCTTAGCTCCTGGAACAACCGCTGCCCCTCGATCACATCTGCGTTCGCCGAAAGAGTGTCGATAAATGCCTTTGCGAAAATCGAGTGTTTGCCTCCGCCCGCGTCGAGCACCGGCGCGATGCCGCCTGAGGTGAGCGCGGTGCGCGATCGCTTCTGCACCATCGCGCGTTGCCACGATTCGCGCGCTTCCGTCGTGAGGCCTGCCTCAAGACGAGCAAGCGAAGATCGCGTCAGTGCGCCCGAGTAGCACGAGTCTGCGACGACCATGACGTGTCGGGCGTTCATGGTGTTCAGGATGTCTGTGAGCGCGATGTTGGAGATCCAGTTTGCGGAGCTTCCCGGTTCGGCGTCGACGGGCAGCCAATGCCCGCGCATGTTGACCTTGTCGAGTTCGCCGTGGCCCGCATAGTAAATCAGCAGGTTGTCGTCTTCGGTGAGCTTGGCGCGCAGCTCATTCAGCGCCGACAAGATCTCATAGCGGTTGGCGTTGATGAGGTTCGTGACCTTGAAGCCGTAGCGCTGGTCGAGAACCTGGCCCACGGCTGTCGCGTCCTCGATCGCCGTTTCGAGCTTCGGCAGCTTGCCGTAGTCGTTGTTGCCAATTACCAAGGCGTAGTAGTTGCCAAACTTGACTTGGGGCTTCCGGACCCTCTTGGGAATCGAGGCCCCACGCACATTTTCCGATGCACGCAACATGAAGTTCCGGTCACCGCGTTTCCCGTCCCGGTCGATCGCCACCAGAGTTACCGGAGTGTCGCCGTCGGCCAAGGTGATGTCGGTGCGAAAAATTCCCTTCTCGTCGGTCTTCACTTCCCGGTCATTGATCGTAAGCGAGATCAAGCCCGCCGGTGCTTCGACCCGTCCTACCAACAGCCGCGTTGCTGTCGGGGGAATCGACATCGTGATCGTCAAGCCGCGGGTAAGCGGGATGAGGGGGTCGATGATCTGAATAGAGGGGCCGGGGAAGTTGACGGCATTGTTCTGGGCCACCATCACAACGTCCGTGCGACTTTGCTCGGCTTCGGCCTTGAGTCCTGCAATCTCCTCGTCGAGGCGGCCGAGTTCATCGCTCCTGCGGGCGAAGGACTGCTCGCGGCCTGCGATCTCCTGCTCGCGCTGCTTGAGCGTATCCATTCTGTTCTTTTGTGCGGCGGCCTGCAGCGCGACGAGTGCCTGGGTGCGTTGGAGCTGTGCTCGTGCCGTTTTCAGCGTTTGTGAGGCCGTTGCGGTGGTGTCGCTCTTCTGGGCCAACTGTGTGCGGCTGAGTTTGATGTTCTTGGACTCGGCTTCAAGGGCGAGGCGTTGTTGCTTTAGTTGCTGGCGCTCTTGTGCGAGCGCATCCTTCGTTGCGGCGAGGGCAAGGCGTTCGCTCCCAATCTTGTCTTGTTGTTGTTCGCGAGCTTCGATGTCGCTCTGCTGCTTGGCAAGCGCCGTTGCGCGTCGTTCGTGCGCTGCTGAGACGATCGCGAGCTGTGCTGTTGCTCTTTTTTGTGCGGCGCGGTTGGCTTCAAACTCTTCCTTTACACCCGTTACAGTACTGGCGGTCTGGGCCAGGGCGGTGCGTTCGCGCTCGAGCTTCTTTGTCTCTGTAGCGTTGCTTCGTTGCGAGGCTTCGAGTGCCGAGCGATCCCGGGCGAGTTTGGTTCGCGCCATCGCGAGCTCTTTACGCTCGCGTTCGACGTCGGCGGCTTGTCGCTTGGTTTGAGCCGCAACCTCACTGCCTCGACCATCGAGTGCAGTTTCGCTGCTCGTGAGCCCCGCATAAAGTGATGACAGCATTTCGGCCGCCCAATCAACCTGTGCCTGACCTGCGGCGACCATCTCGTCGACTGAAGATGACTCCGAGATTTTTTTAGCAAACGATTGACTCGCCTGTTTTTGGCGCTTCGCCTCTGCGTCGATCCTTTCTTGCTCGGCCCGTAGTGTCGCGTTGGCGAGTTCGAGTTCTTTCTTCGATCGCGCGAGGGCTTCTTTCTCTTCGGCGATTTCGCGTTTCCGCGTATCGCGCTGCTTGCGGGTCGCGGCGAGGTCTTTTGCGCTTACGTCGAGTTGTTGCCGCAATTCGGCGGCATTCTCGGTTTGTTCCGAGAGCTCGCTGCGCAAACCTGCGAGTTCGGCGACGGCCTCAGCCGAAGGCACATAGGCCATTTGCAGCTCTTCGAGGCCAGAAGCCTTGCGGTACCAGTTCATCGCTTTCACGACGTCGGCTTCGACACCGAGGCCCTGTTCGTAGAGCTGGCCGAGGTTGATCTGCGACTGGGAATAATCTTGCGCGGCCGCCTTTGCGTACCACTCGAATGCAGCCTGGAAGTCAGGTGTAACGCCCAAGCCCTTCTCGAAAATCTCTCCGACGTAGTTCTGCGCCTGAGCGTCGCCTTCCTTGGCTTTGGGCAGCCAGATCTTGAGGGACGTTGCAAAGTTCGCGCGATCCCACGAGGTGTATTCACCGCCGCGAATCTCGCATTCGACCGCAGAGGTCTTGGCGGGGCGCGGGGCCTCGAGATAGGTGAGCTGACTGCCGAGTTGGCGTACACGTGGAGGGAGCAAGCAGTCCACCACGAGCAGATCATCGGCGTGGGCGGGATCAACGGTGATTGCGGTGCTCCCGGTTGGAGAGCTGCATGCCGTCACAATTCCAACAACCAGCAGGCAAAACGCGGCTGGCGCAATGTGGTAATTGCTTCCTGCGCTGCTCAGCGATCGAAGCTCGCCTTGATTTGACCTGGTATTGGACGTCGAATGATGGAGGTTCCGCATCGTTGTCGTGGACTCCCGTTCGGTTGTTGTCGTTGTTCGGGGTCGAATTCTAGCCCGGAATGGCCCTGTCGGCGCGAATCTGCGCGACAGTTGGATGGAGGCTTGCAAATTGGAACGGTCGGCGCTGATTTCGCTGGTTTTGCTTTGCAGCCGCGAAAGTCGCTGTGCAATCGCTACTTGCGCCGGAACAGGTATAAAGGCTGATGCAGCCGCTCACTGACTGTTAAATAGCCCGTTCCGTCGAGGGTCCACGTAATGGACTCGCCCTGAGGCTCAACTCGATCGGGCATCGTGCACGGAGGTTTCTTCAGTGCGTCCGCGACCGACTGTCCGGGACTTCGGCTCCATAAGAGCACCCGTGAGTAGGTTCGGAGCAGTATTTGGTTCCGCACCAACGACATGTCACCCGCCGTAATTTTGTTGCTGCCGAATAGAGGTGGAAGGCCGATTTGCAGTTGTGCAACTTTTTGGAGCGTCACGATCTCATCTTCGCGATGCGGCGCAGCGTAACGGTAGACGCTCGCTTGCTTGTTTGTTTTCGTGACGATGTAGAGATCGGCGTTGTTCGGGTCGATGAATAGAGCCTCGGCGTCTCGAGACTTGCCGCCCGGGAAGCGTATGCGAAACGACGTGACGTCTTGGACTGCGGCAACGTTGACACCGGTACTGGGCGAAATCTCTGGTTCGGGAATCCGATACACCGTGACGAAATCTCTTCGTTCCAGATTGTCCCCGGTGTCCGCGACATAGAGAAAAAAACCCGCTGCGTCATGCGCCGGGCCAACCGCAATGTCCTCCCAATCAATGGCCTGTGCACCGGACACGAAAAAACTTCCCAGGTCGCGTCCCGTTTGATCGATTGCGTAGACCTTCGCGCTATCGCCGGAGTCGTTGATGACGTAGTAGACACCCGGGTTGCGATGACTTGCTGCGATGCCAGAAGCCTCATTGATGCGGCGGGACTCAAGCTTTCCAGCCTCAACTCCGTCCGCGAAGCTCGGGCAACTTGCAGCTGCTGGGGGCGAACTCGATGCTTGAGAGGGCCCCGTGCTGAGCAACGCAATCAGCAACCCGATTGCATGGGATCGCGCTCTCACGAGATTTCCCCTTCAGCACGCTTTTTGAAGACTTCCAGCTTTTTGCTCGCCCAGTATCCTGCACGCATCGATGGCTCTTCGACCCCGTAGTAGACCAGTGGTGAAATTGCGTATGTTGCAATTAGACACACCATCACGAACAAGGTTCCCTCGTAAAAGTTGAGCGCGTGATCGACGTAGGGTGTCAACAAGATGATGATCGGCGCATGGATTAGGTAGGCGCTGTAGGAGATGCGTCCGACAAAACGCGCGAGAGGCTTTGAGAGCACTCGGCGAACTGCGGGAACAAAAGCCGCGCACATGACGATGAGTGTGGCACCCGAGCAATACAGCACAAGTGAGCGCACGGGGGCTGCGGCATCGAGCAAAAAATAGCCGGGGCTGGAGAGCAGGGCGACGCCGATTGTAAGGACGAGCGCTGATGCAAAGCCGGGCAAGCGCGCAAAGCCTTTGGCAAGCGCCTCGCGCTCGCAGTAGATCGCGATGCCGAAGCTGAAGTCGAGGGCGAAGCGTAAGAAGTCGAAGGTCGTTTCGTTTTCGATCAACAGCATCGGAATCGAGACGATGACAAGCAGCAACCAATGCGCGCGCAGAGCGACGAGCATCAAGCCGGGCAGCAAAATCGAGAACAGCGCCTCGACCTGCAACGTCCATCCGACCGGGAGTTGTACGTAAGCGCGGCCCGGGAACATCAGCGCGTGTTGCAATGCGCCGGGAGAGATGTGGATACGTCGCAAGTCGATCATCGCCTGGCTCAGGGCTTCGACGGGGGCGGTTCGGTCGTAGATCCAACCGCTGAGCACCCACGAAACCAACAGGCCAACCACGTAGGGCGGATGAATGCGCAGGGCCCGACGCAGGTAGAATTGCACCAGACCCAAAAAGCCTACGAACTTTTGGGCGGGCCGGGCGAGCACGAAGCCGCTGAGAACGAAGAAGATGTGGACCCCGCCGCCGCCGTTGGAGACGATTGCGACCGGACTGTGGTGAAGCGCAAGGATCGCCGACACGGGTTTCGCCAACGCGCTTACGGCATGGGCAATTACAACCATTGAGGCCGCGATACCGCGCAATCCGTCCAACGCTGGGACGCGCCCGTCCGCATCCGCGAGTGGGTCGACCTTGGGCCGTGATGGCTGCGATTGTGAAGGCTCTACGGGCACAGCGGCTCTCGCTCGTGGGGATTCGGGACATGCTAACCGAGAGACCGCCGCATTTCGCGTCATCGTGTAGGTTTGCAGCAGGGCGAACTGCGACCCGAAACAGGGCAAGCCTCGATTTACCGTTCCCGATGTTGTGCCGATAGGACACCAACTCGATAATCAATTGCGCGGTGGTAGACTCACCGCGATTTCCAGGGGTTGTTCAACCATGTCCGACAAAATCACTTGCTTTAAGGCCTACGACGTACGCGGTCGCATCCCCGACGAACTCAACGAAGAGATCGCCTATCGGATTGGCCGCGCCTACGCGAGCTTCTTGTCGCCGCGTAAAGTCATTGTCGGCCACGATATCCGCTTGACCAGCGAGTCGATCAGCGAGTCGTTGGTGGAGGGCTTGCGCGACTCCGGAGTCGACGTGCTCCACCTTGGCACCTGCGGCACGGAAGAAGTCTATTTTGCGACGTTCCACTACGGAGCGGACGGCGGGATCGTCGTAACCGCGAGCCACAACCCGAAGGACTACAACGGGATGAAGTTCGTGCGCGAGGGCAGTAGGCCCATCAGCGGCGACACGGGCCTTTTCGATATCCAAAAACTCGCGGAGACCAACCGCTTCGACGACGTAGGGACTCGGGGCGAACTGGAGAAGCTCGAGCACCGGGCCGACTATAAACAACACTTGCTCGGCTACTTGGACACGGCGAAGTGCAAATCACTCAAAATCGTCGCCAATGCGGGCAACGGTGGGGCCGGCGCGGTCGTTGACCTACTCGAAGACTCGGTGCCATTTGAGTTCGTAAAAGTTCACCACAACCCCGACGGAGACTTCCCCAACGGCGTGCCGAACCCGCTTTTGCCGGACAACCGCTCGTCGACAATCGAGAAGATCAAAGAGACCGGCGCTGATCTCGGGATTGCATGGGACGGCGACTTCGATCGATGCTTTTTCTTTGACGAACGCGGCGAGTTCATCGAGGGCTATTACATCGTGGGGCTACTGGCCTCGGCGTTTCTCGACAAGGCGCCCGGGCAAAACGTCGTCCACGACCCACGACTCACCTGGAACACAATCGACATCGTGAAGGCTCGCGGAGGTACTCCCGTGTTGAGCAAGACGGGGCACGCCTTTATCAAAGAGAAGATGCGAGCCGAAGACGCCGTGTATGGCGGAGAGATGAGCGCGCATCACTACTTCCGCGATTTTGCCTACTGCGACTCGGGCATGATCCCCTGGTTGTTGGTAACCGAGTTGATGTCCGTCACCGGCAAGCCGCTTTCGGAGTTGGTCGCCGAGCGCATGAAGGCGTTCCCGGCGAGTGGAGAGATCAACCGACGCATCGAAGACCCTGTCGCGACGATTGCCAAGATTCGCAACCATTTCGAAGCAGACGCGGTGAGCATTGATCGGACCGATGGGCTGAGTCTTGAGTTTGATCAGTGGCGCTTCAATGTGCGCTCATCCAACACGGAGCCTGTTGTGCGGCTCAACGTCGAGTCGCGCGCGAATCCGACGCTGATGAGGCAACAGACCGAAGCCATATTGGCGATGCTCGGAGGCGAGCCGGCGTAACGGGCGCGGTACTTTGTGCTGCGTTTCATTCGGTTGAATCTCTCAGGCACATGACATTGGGGAGCTTTCGGTGAGCAGCATTGTCGTAGCGGGAAGCTTGAACGTCGACATCGCCTTGCGGGCGGCGAAGATCCCGGCACCCGGTGAAACGGTTCGCGGCGGAGACCTCGTAATCGGGCCCGGGGGCAAGGGACTCAACCAGGCGATCGCTGCTGCGCGTCTCGGCGCCAGTGTTTCGATCGTTGGTTGCGTCGGTGATGACTCGCACAGCCAAATTCCATTGGAGGCTCTTTCTCTCGCGAACGTAAACGTCGACCACGTGCATGTGTCGAAGGACCGACCAACCGGCACCGCGCTGATCGTTATTGAACGAGCGAGCGGACAAAATGCGATCGCAGTCGCGGGAGGCGCCAACGGGCATTTGTCTACCGCTCATATTGGCGCGGCTCAGAAGCTCATCGCGAACGCCGACGTCCTACTCGTCCAACTCGAAGCACCCGAGGCGACGGTCGAAGCCGCTCTTCACGTTGCGGGTAGCCACGGCACAATTCGCATCCTCGACCCGGCGCCGTACCGCCCTATTGGCGATCGTTTGCTTACGCAGGTCGACTTCTTGACCCCCAACGAAAGAGAGGCGTCGCAGTTGGCGATGTTTGATGTGCACGACCCGGAGAGTGCGGCGCGCGCAGGCAAAAGAATTCGAGAGCGTACCGACGCAGCGGTACTGATTACGTTAGGTGAGAAGGGCTGCCTTTGGGTTTGCGCCGAAGGCGAAACACTGATCGAGGCGCCCGCTGTTCCTGCACTCGATACGACTGGCGCAGGGGACGCCTTCTGCGGAGCGCTGGCGGTTGAGTTGGCTAGTGGGAAAAGCACCGAGGCTGCTATTGCGCGAGCAGTCATCGCGGGTGCCGCCTCCACGATGGGGCGCGGCGCTGCCGCAAGCATGCCTACGGCGAGTGAACTCGCCGAGTTCGGGGCTTAGTAGCTCAGCGGCAAACTGCGCGTGGTGTTACGCAGCGCGCTACTGCTATGCGCAGGCCTTGACGAAGTCGATGATCTTTCCAA
>JBLHOB010000080.1:0-9062 GCA_047619425.1 Myxococcota bacterium | reverse complement strand
TCGCGACGGCAGGTCGTTCGCCACACGACGCGTTGTAGCCATTCAACACGGCAAAGCGATCTTTGCGATGTCCGTTTCTTTTCAGAAACCCGAGGAAGGAATCGAGCATCAAGTCCCGATGCCCGATGTCAAGCGCCCCGCAGAGCTACCCGATCCATCCGTTGCACGCGCGGCCGCGCTCGCCAGAGTGCCGGATGAGTATCGCCACTGGTACGAGGGCGATCGCCCCTTCGAGCAGTTCGTCATCGACCCCGTCGACGAATTCGAGCCCGAAAAGAAAGAACCGTATATGGGGGTGTGGCTGCGCGCAGCTGGCCCCGTCCCGGACGACATCGCACTGCATCAAAACCTGCTCGCTTATGCGTCGGACATGAACCTACTCGACACCTGCATCTTGCCCCACGGCCTATCGTGGATGGACCCGAAGTTTCAATCGGCGAGCCTCGATCATTCGATTTGGTTTCATCGCGACTTTCGCATCGACGAGTGGCTGTTGTTCGTACAAGACGGCCCGTCCACTTCAGGGGCACGTGGCATCAACCGCGGCCTCGTCTACACCGAGAGCGGCGTCCTTGTAGCTTCGGTTGTTCAGGAAGGGCTCGTGAGAGTGCACGCCTAAGCACCATAACGATCAACCGGAAGGCAAAGGCTCGTGGCTTCGTATCCTGCGTTTCGAGAACAGTCCGCCCACTACTTCAATCGCCCTCACGAGGGAGCGCCCGCTACGTCGATCCACTCCGTAGCCGCTTGGAGAGGTGACCAATTGGTCGACGACCCGAGCTGGCGTGCCGAGTTCACGCAAGAACACATCGCCGAGATCGAGCAAGCCATCGCCACCGCGCTGGCAACGGGCAAACCCACGGCAGAGCTTGCCCGCGAAGACTTCCCCCTGCCCTCACTGGCCAAGACCATTGCCGAGTGGCGCAGCGAACTGGACACCGGGCGAGGCTTCCTCTTGATCTCCGGACTGCCCACCGAGCGTTGGCCGGACGAGCACACCGAGTTGTTCTTCTGGTGTTTTGGGCTCCACCTCGGCCGCCCTGGCGGGCAAAACCCAGCTGGCGATTTACTGGGGCATGTCATCGACACAGGCGCGCGCGAAAGCGACACCTTCGTGCGGCTCTATCAAACCGCGGCCAACATCCGCTATCACTGCGACGCAGCTGATGCCGTGGGACTCTTGTGCAAAAACAAAGCACGGCGCGGTGGACAGAGCCGAATCGTCAGTTCCGTAAGTGTCTACAACGAGCTCGCACGCCGTCGCCCAGAACTCGCCGCCCGCCTCTTTGAGCCCATCTATCTAGACATTCGCGACGCCAAGCCCGGAGACGCCCTGCGATTCTTGCCGATCCCGCCGTGCCGCTACGCGGACGGACGTCTGCGCACGTTCTACCACAGCGATTACTTTCGCAGTGCCCAACGCCATGAAGACGTGCCTCGGCACACCGAGCAAGACCGCGAGCTACTGGATCTCTACGAAGAGATCGCGCTCACCCCTGGGCTCTATCTCGACATGGACCTTGAGCCCGGCGACATGCAGCTCGTTTCGAATCACAGCGTGCTGCACGCGCGGACCGAGTACGAAGAATGGCCTGAACCCGAGCGCAAGCGTCATCTCTTGCGTCTGTGGCTCTCGCTAGATCGTTAGCAACCGGGCTGTCGGTCCTCTACTTCTTGCGAAGTCGGAGCACGAAGCGATCGGTCTTGCCGCGCATGCCTTCTTTGAAGACAAAGGCACTGCGATCGTCGTCTGCATTGCGCAGGAGATCGCTCGTCGCATCAACCACGAAACCCGCGGCTTCCACTGCGGCAACCGCGTCCGCCATCTGCATGCGATGCAATTCGTTGTTGTCGTTGCCCGGGTTGCCGTCGTGATCGACGATGCCGAGCGTCCCACCGGGCTTCAGCACTTCGCTTATCGCTGCGAGAAAAGCCGCCGTACCTTCCTTGCCGCCTCGGTTATAGACGTCGTGAAAGTTGAGCGCGGTAAACACAAAATCGACCGAGCCGGCGGCCAGGCCGAGATCCGCCACTTCGCGGTTCAGTCGCTCGACGTTCTTCAGGCGGCTGCCGGCAAGCCTTGCGCTGATGGCTTTCTCGTTGCTGCCTTCGCGCATCTGCAGAATGAAGTCGTTGTTCTGGGCATACACCTTCCCGCTGTCACCCACGGCAACCGAGAGCACCTCGGTGTAGTAACCACTAGCCGCGAGGACGTCGATCACCGTCATGCCGGGCTTCACGCCTAGAAACGAAACCACCTCTGCCGGGCGTCGTCCCGCGTCGCGCGCCTTGTCCGTCTCTGCCCGATCGCCGCTTGAAAGCTTCGCTGCGAGAGCGTCAGCCCCTCCTGCCGAAGAGACCGAAGCGAACCCCACCGCCGCAATTGCGACGACCGCTTGAATGCCAATCGACCGACAAAGCACCTTGGATATAGGTGTTCGAGAATTCATTATGGTGGTTTAGATCCTTTTGAATTGACGTTCGGTGAGAGGTTGGGCGCGCAGTCACGTGAATGACTGAATACGAAGACCGAATGGCCTCGACGAGAGTGGGACACAGGTGATAGGACGAACGATGTGCCCGGCCAGTTCGCAATCGCGTACCGACCGGGCACAAAAACTTGCTACGCGTAAACGGCGCGAACCAACCAGTCGGCAACCAGAGCCGGCTTGGTGCCGCCTTCGATTTCCACCGTCATGGTCTGAGTCTGCTGAATGGCATTGCCCTTCAACTCGACCTTCGAAAGCAACTTGTGCACGCGGATGCGACTGCCGACGAGTACGGGGCTAATGAAGCGAACCTTTTCGAAGCCATAGTTCACACCCATCATTACGCCTTCATGGCGCTTGGGGTCGGGGTTCTCGGGGTTCGCCGAGGCACCGAGATGCGTGAGCAAGGACAACGTCAAAAAACCGTGCGCAATCGGTCCACCAAACGGAGTCTGCTTTGCGCGCTCGGGGTCGATGTGGATGAACTGATGGTCCAGCGTCACGTCGGCAAACTGGTTGACGATCTCCTGGGTGATTTCCATCCAGTCGCCCGTCGACTCTTCCTTGCCTTCTACTTCTTTGAACAGCTTGAATGCGCTCTCTGCTTTTTCGGACATCGCTCTTGTCTCTCCTTAGTTCGTTGACTTAGGTGTCGTGCGTCGTGGCAATGATTTTGGCGCGAGTGCTCAGACTTCCTCGATCATGATGATCTCGGGAGCGCCTGCGAGGATGCCCGCGAAGCCCGCGCCCTTGGAAGCGAGGTTCTTGCCGTGGATCTTAAAGGCCTCTTCGTTCTCGTACTTCTCGTAGAAAACGAAGGCGGTCGGATCATCGGCGCGCTGATGCACGGTGTAGGCAAGCGTTCCAGATTCACTGGCGAGGGTGTCCTTGGCCAACTCGGTCAAAAAGGCTTTGGCTTCTTCGATCTTGTCTTCTTTTACTTTCAGGTTGGCGATTACGCTGGGCATATCGTTACGAGCTCCTTGAATTAAGATTGCGTGCGTTGAGGTTGATCACTGGACCCATTTGAGTTTTCGCTCGGCGCTCGTCACAAGAGTTGCCATGACCAACGCCCGAGCCCTTGCCCAAACAATCATCGAAACGACCACAGCGATGGCGCTGAGCGAGTGGCAGGCGGGCGCGCCTTGGCTCGACGAGTCGTGGTTTTCGAAGTCGCGACGATACCGCAATCGCACGCGATTCTCTGGGCCGCAGGGCGCGGCGCTACGCTCGCGTTACGTCGCCGTTGGCATCTGACGCGCCGCCAAGTAACTGGCAAGACTCTCGTCGATCGCGCGCAGTCCGGCGCCCAGGCATGCCTTGTATTCGAGCTGGTCGCCCATTCGAATCTCCGGCACCTCGAGCCCGAGCGGGTTCAGCACCGTGGCGAGACTTTCGTCGATGTCTTCGCGAATGCGATCCTCATACTCGTTGAAGATGCCGTTTACGACGACGACAGGCACATGGATCAGCTTGACGAGATGGCCGATGCCGGCCCCCAGATCGCGAGCGCGACTTGTGAGATCGCTGTCCCACTGACTGCCGACGCGTAGGACCTCTTCGGGCCAGGTTCTCCCTGCGGCCGAGGCGTCAAGACAGCCCCGCTCACCACAGAAGCATTCGTCGCCGTCCTCCCGAACCCGCACGTGCCCAAGTTCGCTGCACGGCAAGTCTTCGCCAATTGCGAAGTGGTCTCGACAGAACACCGCCGCGCCAACTCCGAACCGCACCAGAACAGCGGCGAAATTGGCCGTATCCTGCGCCACACCAAAGCGTCGCTCGTAGTCGGCAACGCAAAGCGTGTTGTCGTTCGTCACGATCGGCACACCGAGATCTCCGAAGGCGTGATCGACGTCGAACTGCGCAGAAAAACCCTTCACTTCTTCAAGCCCCGCCGAGGAAGCACCGCGCGGCACGGCCCCCGGGAGTGCAAGGCCGAGGGCGATCAACTGATCGACTGAAACATCCGCACTTTCGATCACCTCCGTGATCAGCAGGCGCCAGTGATCCACGATGCGATCGATGCTCCAAGTGGCGTCGATCTGAGTGCGACGACTCTTGATCACGTTGCGTTGACAGTCGAAGAGGCAAACGCGAATTGCCATGCCCTCAAGGTCGGCCCCAACCGCGTAGCCGAGATCGGCCCGGGGTAGAAGTTCAATTGCGTTGCGACCGCGCTCTGCCACGCGCACGGGCGCACCTTCGCCGAGCCACTCATTGCGAATCAGTTGGTCAACCAACCGACTGATTGTCGCCTTGCTTGCACCGAGGCGAAGCGCGAGATCACTGCGAGATGTGGCTCCGGAGGTGATCACCTCAAGCAGGGCACGTTCGATGCTCAAGCCCTTTCGCCTGCCCCTGCTCACGATGGCCACCCGTTGGGGGGCGCTTCGTCTACATGCGGCTTGCGACTCAAATCGCCCGGGTCGAGCGTCGGCACTCGGAGCGGCAAACGCAACACCCCCCCTCGCAAATGGGTTCGATCCCGAACGTCAGACACATTGCCCACACAGGAGTGCAGTGGACGTGCAGCGACGACTGCCCCCGTCTTCACCGCGGGCCGAGACCCTCGAACGGCATTGCCCGGGACCCGTGGCCAAACCATCTCGCCTCCTACTTCCGATTTTGTAGTCACTAGCCACCCCCGCGTCGCCTGAGCCTCGATCGCCAACCGGGAAAGACGCCTCGTGCGCAGCCACCCCGCCTGAGTCCGCGAAATCAAATCACTCTTCCCACGGAGCCTCAAAACCATTCGCACGCAATGGCGGATGCCAACATTGGCTGCAGGGTCAGTCTCACAGCCATACCGAGTACCCGGGATCGGTCGCGCTTCGGTCGCCTCGCAAGCGCAGCATTCTCGTTGCGAATCTTCTCATTTAGTTTAATTAGAAACAAATTCTAGTCAACTCTGAGAGTCAACTGAGAGTCATTGAGTGACATCGTTTTTTTTTCGTTTCATTTGGTCATAAAATGATTAAGATCACTCGGCTAGGGATAGCCCGCGTGCCGCCTCATCGAGTTCGGCGCAGCGAAGAGCCCCCCGTTCGCCCACACGAAACACCGCGATTGCGACGTAACCAAGGAAGCACCGATGACTGAACACGAACGCAACCTCACCGACCTCGACATCGAATGCCTATGGCATCCCCTTACACAGCATCGCGACATTGCCGCAGCACCGCCTCGTCGCATTGACCATGCAAAGGGTTGCTACATCTACGACGAAGACGGCAACAAGTGGCTCGACGCCGTCTCGGGCTTGTGGTGTGTAAACGTCGGCCATGGACGCGAAGAGCTTGCCGAAGTCGCGCGCGAGCAAATGACAAAGCTCGCCTACTCACCGATGACGATGAGCCATGAGCCCGCCATCCGCCTGGCGGCAAAAATTGTTGACCTACTCGGCTACCCGGCGCAGGTTTATTTCACCAACTCGGGCTCCGAAGCCAACGAAGCCGCGTTCAAGATGGCGCGTCAGTACCACGCCCAATCCGGAAGCGGCGCCGGGCGCTTCAAGATCATTGCGCGTCACCGGGGCTACCACGGCAACACGATGGGGGCCCTGAGTGCTACGGGCCAATGGGAGCGCCGAGCCGGCTATGAGCCGCTGGCCCCCGGTTTCCTGTTTACCGACGCACCCGACCCTTACCGAGATTCGACAGACTGCGCCGACAAGCTCGAGAGGAGGATCTTGCAAGAAGGCTCGGAGAGCGTGGCTGCGGTCATCATGGAGCCCATCATCGCCGGCGGTGGCGTATTGATCCCACCCGACGACTACTTGCCCAAAGTTCGCGAGATCTGCACCCGGCACGGCGTGCTGCTGATACTGGATGAAGTGGTTACGGGCTTCGGGCGCACGGGCGCGATGTTTGCCCACCAGCATTGGGGCGTAGAGCCCGACATCATTACCTTCGCAAAGGGTATTGCGAGTGGGTACATGCCGCTCGCTGCCGTTGCGGCCAAGCGCGAGATCTTTGAAGCCTTCAACGGCGACCCGAAGAGCGGCCGACACTTCAGGCACGTGAACACTTATGGTGGTCATCCCGTTGCTACGGCGGTGGGACTGCGAAACATCGAGATCATCGAGCGCGAGCAGTTGGTCGAACGCGCGAACGTCATGGGCAAGCAGTTGCTCGATAGCGTTAGGCGGATGGCAGATCACCCGAACATCGGAGACATCCGCGGCAAGGGGCTGTTGGTCGGCATTGAATTGGTTGCCGACAAAGAAACCAAACAGCCGCTCGATTCGGATATTATCGCGAGCATTGTTGCCGGCTGCGCGGCGAATGGCGTCATCATCGGCCGCACGACGCCAACGTCTCCCGGGCAGGCCAACATTCTGATCATGGCCCCGCCGTTCATTGTCACCCAGAAAGAAGTGGACCTCCTCGTCGACGTCACCGAAGCGGCCATCATTGGCGCTTTTGCGAAGATTGAAGCAGCGTAAGGGCTGAGCCCTTGCAACAGGGCCAGACACGAGGAACCTTGTGAACACCCTGGTGATCAATTGCGGCAGTTCGTCGGTGAAGTGCCGTATCTATAGCGGCGACGAAGGCCAAGAGCCTCAGCTTCTTGCAAGCGGTAGCGTCGCGCCAATCGGCCACGCCACTTCGCAATTACACTGCCAGGCCGGCGATCACAAAGAGACCGCTTCCCTTGAAAATGCCAGCTATGACTCGGCCCTCGAAGCCCTTTGCAGCGCGATGCTCAGCTTGTGCTTCGGACGAGACGCCCGAGAAGAGATCGCAGCCGTTGGACATCGCGTTGTCCACGGAGGCGAGCGCTTTCGCAGTGCCGTTGAGGTCGACGACTCGGTAGAACGCGAGATCGAGGCCCTGATTCCACTAGCACCGATGCACAACCCGCTTTGCCTCATCGGCATTCGCGCCGCGCGCAAACGATTCACCAAGGCAAAGCACGTCGCAGTCTTCGACACTGCATTTCATCAGACGTTGCCAGAAGAAGCATTTCTCTACGCACTGCCCCACGACATGTACAGCGAACTCGGAATCCGTCGCTACGGCTTTCACGGGAGCTCACACCAAAGCGTTTCAACGCGAGCCATCGAGATGCTCGATCGCGTCGGCCAGTCGTCGCGGGTGATCGTGTGCCATCTCGGTGCGGGTTGCTCGACCTCGGCCGTAAGAGACGGCAAGTCAATCGATACGTCGATGGGCATGACGCCTCTTGAAGGGCTCGTAATGGCAACACGCTCGGGTGACGTTGACCCGGGCGTGCTCATCTATCTCGCAAGAGAGCGCGGCATGAGCCTCGATGAAGTCGAAAGCCAGCTGTTGAACGAAAGCGGCTTGCTGGGTATTTCCGGTTTGACGGGTGAGATCCGCGATCTCACGCAACTCGCAAACGACGGCAACGAACGCGCTGACCTCGCACTGCGAGTGTTCAGCTATCGAGTGCGAAAGTACATCGGTGCCCACATGGCGGTGCTCGGCGGCGCGGACGCAGTGGTGTTTACCGGTGGAGCTGGCGAGAACAGCCCCGACTTGCGCGCGCGAATTCTTACGGGGCTCGATGGGCTCGGCGTACAACTCGACCCGGCTGCCAACGCCGCTTGCATTGGCGAAGAACGCGTCATCTCGCAGCCCGGCTCGGCCGTAGCGGTGTATGTGATTGGCTCAAACGAAGAGCGTGCGATCGCAAACGCAACCCTCACCGTTTTGGCCGAGAGCCTCTAATCCCCGATCATCTCCGCACTCAATCGTCGGCGAGGATCTCGTTGTAGAGATCGTGAATCTCGGCAATCTTCTCGTTGAGATTCCCCAGTGTCCAATCGTCGGTCGGAATCGGCGGGCATACCACCACTTCTACCGTTGCGGGCCGCACCACAATTGCGTGTCGTGGCAAGGCGTCTAGAGCGTTCTTCAATACGACCGGGATAATCGGAACTCCCGTCGCCATCGCCATGCGAAATGCGCCCTTCTTGAAGGGACCGAGCTTCTTCGTCGCACTACGAGTGCCTTCCGGCGCAATGACGATTGAGAGGCCATGTCGCACCGCATCTTCGGCACTCTTGAGAGACTCAACCGATTTGGCCTTATCGCCGCGCTCGACAAAGACAGTCCCCGCAAGCTGCAGCATCTGACCAATCACAGGCGTATCCTTGAGCTCGTGCTTGGCAACGCCAACCACGTCCCGGCGTATGAGTCGCGCCATCAACAGCGGATCGAGACCACTCTGGTGATTGAAGATGAACACCCCGGGACGATGGGACCAGAGGTTTTCTTCGCCTTCGATCTGGAGCTCAACGCCGGTCAGCGCATTACTTAAGTCGGCGTAGGTCGACATCATCATGTCGACACCGCGTCGCAAGCTTCCGCTCGCAATGGCTGCTGGCAACCCGACCATGGCGGCGGGACCGAGTGCTCCCATTGACGCGGCTAGGCTCGCCACTTCTCTCCAGCTTGGACGCCCGCGACTCGCAAAGCGGAACACAGGCCACCCGTTGCGGCTAGCGAGTTGTGACAACTCACTGTCCGGGTTGACTAGGCGTGGGTTGCCAACGATGTCGAGCAGCGGAATGTCATCGCTGCTGTCGGTGTAGAAGTAGCTCTCCCC
>JBLHOB010000079.1:0-9067 GCA_047619425.1 Myxococcota bacterium | reverse complement strand
CCGATACGCTCGAGGATCCGCGCACGTTCTTCCTTAGTCGTCTGCGTTTCGATGTACGCCGCAGCAACCACGCTCTCGAGATAAGCCGCTCGCGCGTCTTCATCGGTAAGCCCTGAAAAACTCGGCGCCAACGTCCGCAACGGAATCCAACTGCCCGCCTCGATTCGTGTACGAAGTGAGATGCGTTCGCTGCGTGTCGAGGCGTCCAGGTTGCGCGAGCCCCGCTCCATGCGCTCTGCGAGCCCTTCGTTGAGCCAATAGGGCCTATCTCCGCCGGTCTGCTCGCGAAACACAGCGTGGGTGTACTCGTGATACAGCAGTGAGCGCAGCGTTTCGGTCGGATGCGCGGGGGACGTCACGTGAATGCGTCCGTCGAAGAACCCAACCGTCTGAAACGAAAACCGGTGCCGATGCGCTTGCAGGTAAGCCGCCTTGCCGTAGAGAACGACGCCCAATGGCTCCATCGGCGTCACACCCACTTGCGCCGACACGTCGCCGCGCGCCTCTTCGAGAAAGCGCAGCACCTTTTTTGCGTACGTGCGATCGACACCGCCGAGTTCACTGTCGAGTTCAAGGCGGAAGTTGTCCGTCTTGACCCGGGTGAATTCCAGTGGCCCCCGCTCGATATTGCCGTCTACGAGGCGTTGCTCGTCGCCGAGCTCGGCGATTCTCTGCCGCGCCTTGACGCGCCAACTCGCAAAGCGATCGTCGGACAGTTCGAGAAATCGTGCGAAGTTTTCGTGGGCGCGCGCGTAACGACCGCGCTGGTGATCGAGCAACGCGAGATACCAATACGTCTCGGGTCGTGAGGGCGAAGAACGTTTAACGCTGCGCAGGGTGGCGGCGGCGCGTGCCATTTCACCGCGCTTCAAATCAGAGACAGCGCCTCGCAACAAACGCAACGTGCGATCCTCGTCGCGTCCCGACGTGCCGGGCGCTGTGCCAGTCGAAGGCCCGAGAATTGTTTCCTTCCAAAGCCCCCGCAGCTCGTCGATTTGGTCGCCCGAGGTTTCGCCGCTCGACGTGGGCACCGCGGCAGGATCGTCCGTGAGGTGGGTAACGCCGGCGTCATCGATCCAAACGAATGCCGCCGACCCCGCGTGCCCCGCAATCAGCAAAGACAACCCTGCAAGAATCAGGGGGAGGGGCCGTGCCCAAGGACGAAGAATTGCCTGAGAAAAGATCACGCTGAGCTTTTCGGCCCAGCCTTACCGAGTCTTGACGGCCTCGGCGGCGAGATGCCCTAATTCGGGAACGATCAGCTTTTCCATCGCCAAGCGCACGGCGCCTCGGGAGCCCGGGATGACAAAAACCACCCTGCCCTGGGCAAGCCCAGCAGTCGCGCGGGAAAGGAGTGCCGCCGAGCCAATTTCCTCGTAGGAGAGTTGACGGAAGATTTCGCCAAAACCGGGGATCGTGCGTTCAAGCAGGGGTTCAATGCTCTCAGGGGTGACGTCCCGCGGCGCTACACCGGTACCGCCCGTAAAAATCAGTGCCCCCACGCCCTCGGCTACAAGGCCTTCACGAGCGGCTTTCGCGATCGCTTCAGGCTCGTCTTTTACGACCTGTCGCCCGTGCACCTTGTGATCGGCGGCTTCGAGCATCTCGGCAACGAGAGCGCCGCCGGTATCCGTCTCAAGGGTTCGCGTATCGCTCACGGTTACGACCACAACGCTTACCTGCGCAGCCGCTTCCGCTCGATGATGGTGCTTGCCGGACTTGGGCGAAACACCTTCTGTGTCTTTCTGGCCTTGGTGCTTGTTGTCCTGGTGCTTGTGATCGTGCTTGTCGGCGTGCTTGTGATCGTGACTCATGCGTGATCGTCCACCCAGTATTCGCCGTCCGTCGCCATCTCTTTCTTCCAGATTGGAACCGTAACCTTCAGCGTGTCGATCGCGAAGCGACACGCCTCAAATGCTTCTGCACGGTGTGGAGAGACCGCGACGACGACAACCGCCGCATCTCCGATCTCGAGATGTCCAATGCGATGAGCAATGGCGACGCGAGTGCCCGGCCACTTCTGCCGCGCTTCGGTCGCAATCTTTTCCATCTCGCGTTCGGCCATCTCGGGGTAGGCCTCGTACTCCAGGTACTGAATCGAGTGCCCGCGGGCTTTGTTGCGCACGTTGCCCACGAAGCTCACAACACCGCCGGCGTCCGGGCCGTCGATGCGCGTCACCACTTCGGCCTCGTCGAGAGGCAACTCTGAGATCGTGCAGAGCTTCACGTCGCTCGTACCGCCCGAAACCGGAGGCAAAAAAGCAACTTCATCGCCGTCGCTCAAAACCGTGCTGGGCTCTGAAATCTCGAGATTGATCGAGACGGCGAGACGGTCGCCGAGTTTTTTAAATGTCGGATAGCGCTCAGCCAACTGCATACGCAGATCTGCGACACGCGTCCCCTGCGCAAGTTGGAACTCGAGTTGCTTAGCGCCCACTTCTTCTTTGAGAGACCCAAAGAGCTTCACCACAATGCCGACTGTATCTGCCATGGCGGTATACCTTACCGCCCGTCGGGTTTTCCCTCAACGCACAGCGCGTTTCCGCCGATAAGCAGCCGATGGAGATCAACGCCCGCCCCGTCGCCAAAGAGGAAGTCGAGGCCATCCTCGACCGCCTGCGCCCCGGCCTCGTCGCCGACGGTGGCAACGTGGAACTCATCGATGTTGAAGCCGATGGCACCGTGCGCGTGTCCTTTCAGGGCGCCTGCACCGACTGCCCCGCCCAATCGACCACATTGCGGGTGGCCTTGGACGAGCCCCTTCGCAACGCCCTTCCGGGCATTTCGGCCGTCCTCGCCGTTTAGCACCCCGCCTTGGCTCCTCGCTCGCCGGATGCCTCCGTGCCTCGCCGTGCCTTCGAGTCGATTCCGCTACCTAGGTTGCATAACGGCACCGTCTTTTAGATGCTGTGACGCGCGGCGCCCGCGACCCTTCGCGCAGCGCCTACCGGAGGATCGAAGTGGCCACCCGAAGAGAACGCTCTGCTGCCAAAAAGACAGCTGGCAAGAAGAAGGCAGGAGCCAAAAAGGCCGGCACAAAGAAGGCGGGCAAGAAAAAGGCCGGGCGCAAAAAGGCTGGCCGGAAGAAGTCACCGGAGCGAGATACCTCGCCCGCTGGCACCCCGCGCCCATCTCGGCAACGCGACGGCCATCGTGACGAACAGAGAGCAAACCATCCGGCCACCATCGCTCGCACCTATCCAACACAAATCGGTGCAGTGACCCATTACTACGCCACGGCGGGTGCGGCTGTGGTCGAGTTAAACACGGGCGAGCTACACCGTGGCGACGCGATCCACGTACGCGGCCACACCACGGACTTCTACGCCCGAGTTGAAGAGATCAAAGTCGACGACGCAGTCGTCGAGGCGGCCCGCACCGGCCAAACCATCGGAATCGTCGTCCCCCACGCCGTGCGTGAAGGGGATGGCGTTTACTTGCTGTCGGACTGAGACGCGCGAGCAAAATAGAACAGCGCGAGGAGTAAGACTCCTCGCGCTGTCGGTCGCGCAGTCACAAATTCTCCTGGGCGCTAGCTCTTCTGCGAAGAACCCTCACCCGAGCCCGACGCCTTGCTGCCTACAGGCACGGACTTGAGGCTGCTACCGGCTTTTACGCCGATGCTACCCATGCTCAAGCGGCCGTTAAAGACAGCGCCCTTCTCGACCACGATTGAAGGCGTTTCGATATCACCATCGATCTGTGCGCTCTTGTGGAGCACGACATTGTCGCTGGCGACGATGTTGCCGGTAACGGTGCCACTGACGACAACCGTCGGAGAATTGATGGTGGCTTCGATCTCGCCCGACTCACCGACGATCAGCGTGTTCTCGCTGGAAATCTCACCCTTAAACCCGCCGTCGATGCGGACGGTGTCCTTGAAACTGAGCTTGCCCTCGAACATAGAGCCCTGATCGATAAATGCGGAGAGGTTGGCCATACCGCCACCCCCTGAAGAACTAACCGGTCCTGCCACGTTTTCATCCCCCTTCTGTCGCCCAAATCCACTCATGGCCATTGAATCACCCCCCTAGCGCTGTTGATAAGGCCGCTTGCTTCTCAAATGCAGCACGGCCGATGCTTCGTAGTTCGGTTCGGATGCGCAAAAGTTGAGGCGATTTTTCGGAAAACTTCCATTAAAGCCAAAGGCTTGGCCCCCATTGTGCGCTGGCGTGAGGCAGCGGGGTGAAGTGCTACAGTCGCCGGCCGATGGACCGCCCCCCGACCCAAGCCCAGCTTTTACTCGACCGTGCCCTCGCAAGTGGCCGGATTCACTCGGCCTACTTACTGGCCGGGCCATACGACGTTGTGCGTACAGCCGCTCTGGGTTTTGCCCGAGGTCTGGTTTGCACTGGCGAGGGGCCTAAGCCCTGCGAAGGCTGCAAAGACTGCCGACGCTCCTTTGAAGGGGAAGACCCCGTCGAACTCGATGGCAGCGGCAAGAGCGGCCCGCTCTACCGCCACATCGGCGACCACCCCGACTTGTACTGGGTCGACAAGGGCAGCGACGGCACCCGGGTCCGCATTGGTCAGGTTCGCGCCACCCAAAAAGCACTTCGCCTCGGCGCCAACGAAGGGGGCTATCGCGTTGCGGTCATCGCCGACGCCGAGTGGCTCAATCAAGAAGCACAAAACAGCCTGTTGAAACTGCTCGAAGAACCTCCGAACAAAACGTGCTTGATCCTCGCCAGCGCAAGCTCGGCCCCGCTCGTCGCAACAATTCGCTCACGCTGCCAGAAGGCGCGCTTCCCGGATCTCGAAGGACAAGAGCTTCGCGGGGGCAACCTCTCCGAAGATCGCGCGCGGGTGCTTTCGCGCTTTGACAAAATTGCACAATACGGCCTGCCCGATCTTCTCGACTGGGCAGAGGAATACCGAGGCAGTCGAGCCAAGGCCGCCGAAGAAGTCGACGTCATGCTCGAAATCGGGTCGCGTTGGCTCAACGAAAAAATCCGCCTCGCCATCGACAACGGACACAATGAATTTCGCAAACAACTCGACGCCTACAAGGCGTTATCCCAGTGCCGCAAAGATCTTGTACAGCGAAACGCCAACCCGCAGATGGTTGCCGAACGCGCGCTGCTCGCAGTGCGTAGGAGTGCGGCATAGCGATGTGGTTTGACAGTCACTGCCACGTTACGGCGACCAAGTTCGATGACGATCGCGACGACGTCCTGCTACGCGCCCGCGAAGCCGGAGTCGACACCATGGTTGCGATTGGCTCGGGTTATGGCATCGCGGGCAATGCCGCGGCGGTCGCCCTCGCCGAAGCCCATGAGAACATTTTTGCGGCGGTCGGCGTGCACCCCCACGAAGCAGTTGAACTCGACGACGCCAATCGCGCAGCGATTCACGAGTGGCTCGCCCATCCCAAGGTGATGGCAATGGGGGAGTGCGGGCTCGACTATCACTACATGAATTCCGAGCGTGACACCCAGCTTGCCGTCTTCCGCGAGCAGATTGCTGTCGCGCGAGAGATCGACATTCCCGTCGTCATCCACGTCCGAGGCGACGAGCCCAATGCCTATGACGACCTGCTCGACATTTGGCTCGAAGTGGGGGAGGGCACACTCCAAGGCGTGCTCCACTGCTACACCGGCACCCTGGCTTTCGCAAAGCGCGCGATCGAACACGGGTTCTGTGTGTCGTTTTCGGGCATCGTGACCTTCAAGAACAGCCACGAGCTGCGCACAGTGGCAAAGGGACTTCCGCTGGAAAAGCTTCTCGTCGAAACTGACGCTCCGTTTCTTGCCCCACAAGGCCATCGCGGACGACGCAATGAGCCGGCGTGGGTGCCGCTTGTGGGTGAGACCTTGGCCGCCCTTCACGACACACCCATCGAAGACGTAGCGCGCATCACCACGGCCAATGCGCGCGAGTTCTTCCGACTCGACCAAGAGCAGGCACAATGACCGTGTCAAACCAATCATCCGAGTCCGCATCGCAGGAGCGCCTCACTCTCGCCATACGCTTGGCCAAAGAAGCCGGCGCCATTCAGCGCGAGCGCTACGAAAGCAAGCTCGACATTCAGACCAAGAGTGCCCCGATCGACCTCGTAACCGAAGTCGACCGGCAGTGCGAAGCCCTGATTATTGCGGGGATCGAAAGCGAAGTGCCCGGGGACGACATCCTCGCCGAAGAAGGCGGTGCTCGAAAAGTCGACGGCGCCGTGTGGCGCTGGGTCATCGACCCACTCGATGGCACCGTAAACTTCGCCCACGGCTTTCCACGCTTTTGCGTATCCATCGGCATTGAGCATCAAGGCAAACGACACATTGGCGTGGTCTACGACCCGCTGCTCGACGAGTGCTACACGGCGATCCGCGGCCAAGGAGCATTTCTTGGTGAACGACGACTCGAAGTCTCCCAGGCTAAAGCTCTCGACTCCTCTCTCGTCGCAACGGGTTTTGCCTACGACATTCACAAGAGCGATGTCGACAACATCGAAAACTTCGGCCGCATGATCAAAGCCGTCCGCGGGTTGCGACGTGACGGCAGTGCGGCACTCGACTTGTGTTACGTCGCCGCGGGCCGGCTCGACGCCTACTGGGAGTTTAAACTTCATCCCTGGGACGTCGCCGCCGGGCTGCTGATCGTCGAAGAGGCTGGCGGCAGGGTGAGTGACGCCAGCGGGGGCCCGGCACCTGCGTCGGGCGTTGAGGTTGTCGCCAGCAATGGCACAATCCACGACGAGCTTCTCGCGCAGTTGTCGACGTAGACATCACCCGAAAGCGCGGCGCAAAGTACAACTGCCAGCTCGCCACTCGCGCTGGCCCTTCTCCACGATCCCCAATCATCGAGTAGACCATTGAAGCTTCGAATCACCGCTGTCGTCATCGCAATCCTCTTGCTCGCCGCGCGCATCGCGCTGCCTACTTTCTTGCAATCCAAGATCGAACAACTGGCAACAGACGCACTCGGAGTGCCAGTCACCCTAGGCAACGTGGACCTCGCACTCCTCGCCGGCCAGGCGAGCATCGAGGAATTCTCGATCGGCGCTGTACCGGCGGCCGGAGACACACGCCACGCCCCATTCCTTGAATTCGACGCGCTCGTGGTGCGAGTCGACCTGTTCGCTTCGCTGATTGGGGACCTCCGAGTCGAAAAGGTCGAACTCTCTCAGCCGACACTCCGGTTGCGTCAACTCATCGACGGTCAACTCGATGCCGTCGTGCTCGCCAAAAGCGCGAGCGCGAACACCAAGAGTGAAGGCCAATACGCTCCGAAAGATGCAGTCGAAAAAGCAGAAGAGCCTGCGCCCATTCGGATCGACAACATCAGCCTCAACAACCTCGAGTTTGAATTTCAAAACCTTGCGACGACCCCCGCCACGCCGATTCGATTCGCCTCGGGACAGCTCACGGTTTCGGACATCGTCCTCAGTGGGGGCGCCTTTTCAATAGGTGGTGTCTCTCTCGAAAACGGGCAGCTTTCGTTCCACGGCAAAGCGCCCTTGGTTTTCGCCATTAATGCAACCAGCGAAAACATCACCAATGCGATGGGCGAGGCATTCCCGATCCAAATTCAGACTTCACTGAAAGAACCCGCACGAGAGGGCCTCGACCCACTTCTCGCGCTCAAGGGTGAGTTTGCGATCCATCCTCTCGCGTTCGAGGGACGACTCGAATACCGCGCGCTACCGCTGGCTGACCTTGTTGCCCCCTTTGATGTTGGGCCAGGGGGCGAGTGGCTTCGCAGCGGTGACGCCTCGGGGCAACTGTCGATCAAGGTCGCGACGTCGACCACAAACGATCGCGACATCAACGTCACTGGCGACCTCAACATCGTCAATTTCGATGTCGCAGATCAACTCGAGCCTGAAGCGAGAGAAGTCGCTCTTGGCTGGAAGTCCCTGTCTGTGCAACTGCGTGAGGCATCGCTTCAAACGGATGCCGAAGGCGCTCTTCGCAGTCCACCATCGATTCGACTTTCAGAGATCGCCTGGGTGGAACCCACAGGCCGGTTCACCAATGCGAGTCCCTCGCTCGACGCATTCAGCGCAAGCGATGAGGATGGCGACAACACCGCGGCCGCAGATCAAGAACCGACCGATGCATCGCAAGCCCCGAGCATTCGCGTTGATTACGTAAAGATCGACAGGGGGCGTTTCGAGTTCATCGACCCTTTCGTCTCACCCCGGTTTCACGATGGAGTTGAAAACCTCAACCTCGAAGCAAGTCGTATTGACTCATCAACCCTGACCATTGAAAAGCTCTTGCTCAGCTTCGCCTCGAACAAAGCCGTGCTCTCGGTAGACGGCGGGGTCGGTGACGGGCGGGCACTCGCAGTTGACGTCGAAGAACTCGAGCTTGCGCCGTTCAACGCCTACGCCCTCACCCACGCCGGCTACGTCATCAAGGACGGACGCTTCAGCCTGCACACGACGGTCGAGCAAAACGACGCCGACCTCGCCGTACAAAATGCCATCACCTTCCACGATCTCGACGTCGAAGACGGATCAAACGGCGGGTTTAAAGACCAGTTTGGAGTCTCGCTTCCGATGGGGCTCGCGCTGTTGCGTGACACCGAAGGCAACATCAGCCTCGACGTGCCCCTCGACGTTAAAGGCGGCGAGACCGAGCTGAATGTCGGCGCGATCGCGCTGCAAGCGATGCAGGCCGCAATGCTCGGTGCCATCACGTCTCCGCTCAAGATGTTGTACGCCGCGGTGCCCGGCAACGATGACGGCGCATCGGTGCCACTCGTTCTGTGCACACCAACCGAAATTGAGTTTGCGGAAGAAAGCCAAGAGTTGATTGAGCGAATCGCCGAGATGCTCAAGGCCCGACCGTCCCTCGCGCTTTCGATGCGCGGCCAGGTGGGGCCACTTGATCGGCCAGAAGGAATGCCTGAGGGCAGCGACAATGGTGGGTTCGATGCACTCGCGGCGGCGCGGGTTGCTGGCTTGACGTCGCTCCTCATGAGTCAGTATTCGATCCCCGAAGACCAGCTGCGAGTAGACCCACAGGTCCCGGTCGGGACACCCGGAGTTTTGATCGCTTGGGTAGCGCGTTAGCTACGCCAGCACCGATCTTCCCCGAAGCCAATTGATCATTGCTCGGCGACG
>JBLHOB010000078.1:0-9116 GCA_047619425.1 Myxococcota bacterium | reverse complement strand
TACAGCTTGATCAAGCAAAGTTCGGCAAAAGGAATTCTTTCACTCACACAAGAGCACGGCATCGGAACTCTCGCCTATTCGCCGCTCGCCAGCGGCGCCTTGACGGGCAAGCTCTTCGCCCTCGAAGGCGGCGGTGCGACCGGGGCCCACGCAAGCTTTCGGCCCGCAAACGCCAAACGCATCAACGAGGCCATTCGCGAGTGCATCGAACCTGTGGCGAACCGACTCCATGTCAGCATTGCGCAGGTAAGCCTCGCATGGCTGTTACACCAGCAAGATGTAGCTGCCGTGGTCGTGGGGGGGAGCAACCCCGAACAAGCGATCGCAAATTCCGCTGCCGACGAAATTTCGCTTTCCCCCGAAGCCGCAAACCGTATTGGTGAACGCTTTGCCCAGATTCGCGTTGACCCGGCAGCGAGCTTGGGTTGGAATGCCGCGGCGAAAAGAATCGTGATGCGAGCGAAACGCAAATTGCGAAAATCATTTGGACCCACTTAAATAGCCGCCACGGCTTGGGTGCCGCTCGACCCGTTGAGTTCCTTGCCAAATCCGGAGGTCGGATTTTTTGATCCGGCGAATTTTGCTACCCAACAACTTTTTCCAACCCAACAACAACGCACTGAAGGCTTAGCTGCGCGTGTCCGATGGTAATGGGATACAGATTTGAGTGGGAAAACCCGCCACTCTCATGAAGCCACCACACCCCCGGCGCGAAACATCAACTCGGCCGAAGCAGAGCAGCACACAAGGAGGGCATCGATGCGAATTAGCTGGATCTTGCCCGAGGCCGAATACGCCGGCGGCACGCGCGTCATCTCTATTTACGCCAAGCAACTGATCGACCGCGGTCACGAAGTCCTAGTTATTTCGACGCCTCGCTTGAAGCCAACCTTGCGCCAACGCCTGCGCGTCATGGTGAAAGAAGGACGTTGGATTGAAAGCTCTTTCAAGCGCGCCACGTACTTTGACGAAGGCGGCATCGAGCATCGCGTGCTCGACAAGCACCGCCCCGTAAAAGACAGCGATGTGCCCGATGCCGATATTGTCATCGCGACCTGGTGGGAAACCGCAAAGCCCGTATGCGACTTATCGGACAGCAAGGGCGTCAAGGTCTACTTTATGCAGGACTACGGCGCGCCCGGGATGGAGCTAGAAGATCTCATCCCAACCTGGCGCTTGCCCATGTACATGCTGACAATCTCACAGTTTCTCGTCGACCTAGTGCGCGAACATGTGCCCGACCAACCGATTGATCTCATCGGCAACAGCGTCGATCAGGAACTCTTCCAAGCGCCGCCCCGAAACAAAGCCGAAGTTCCCACCGTCGGGTTTCTGTATCGCGCAGAGCAGGTAAAGGGCGGCGACATCGTCCTCGAAGCCGCCAAAATTGCGCGCATCGAAATTCCGAACTTACGTGTCCTCACCTATGGCCCACGCAAGATGCCCGGCGGACGACCGCCGCCGGAAGGTGTTGAGTACGTGTACTTCCCCGCCAACGAAGAACTCAAAGACATCTACGCAAGTTGTGACGCGTGGCTCTTCGCCAGCCGCCGCGAGGGGTTTGGCTTGCCGATCCTCGAAGCGATGGCGTGCCGAACCCCCGTCATCGCAACACCGGCCGGTGCCGCAACCGAGCTCATCGAAGCACACGGTGGTGGCGTGATGATCGACCACGAAGACCCCGCCGCCATGGCGCGGGAGATCGTACGCTTTTGCACCATGCCGGAATCCGAATGGAAGAAGTACTCCGACGCTGCCTACAAGACAACGCAGACCTACACCTGGGACGATGCGGCAGACAAATTTGAAGCGAGCTTGATCCGCGCCTTTGAGCAAGGCAAGTAAACCGGATCAAACCTCGGCATCGGCCCGAGCATCATTCAAACCCGAGCATCAATTAAAAAGAAGGACGTGTTCTCGAGTCAGGGGATCACCCAAGCAGCCTGCTAGTGAACCACCGGCGGAACCGGTCGAATCAGCGTAGTCGTTGTGCCGTTGCTTGTCGTACAAGTCCCACCTTCGAGACGGATCTGTGCGGGCAGGCGCGAGTAGCCTCCAACTGCGTCGGACGGCGAACCAATGTTCGGGAAGGGCCCACTCTCCTCGCACCACCACGGAGGTGCTTCGGTGCGGTAGAGCGACTCGGGGAAGTTGAACCCCTGCCAGCTGGTGGCGGGGCTTGAGCGCTCGAAGTTTTCGTGTTGGGTGGTCCGCACTTGGACACCACTATCTTCGAAAAGAATCTCGCGACGCGCGGTGTTGTAGCTGACCCAGGTGTCCTGGTGCCGATGCGAGGCGTCAAAGGATTCGTCGATTGCACGACCGGTCATTTGCGGGCTGCCCATCAACTCGTTTACGTGATTGGCGATGATCGAGATGAACCGGTGAATGTGCGTGCTGGTATCTTCACCGCCAAGACGCCCTCGCTGATAGCCGCTTACCCGGTTGCCCGTGCCACGGAGTCGGTTGCGGTAGAAGGTGTTGTTGTACCCCTGTCCTTCTCGATACGAATCCCATTGAATCATGCAGTCGACGTCGTTGCCCTCGGTCAAGGTCGCCGAGACGCCCTGCCCGTGAAGGAAGACATGTCGTTCACATTCAACTTCGGGCCCAGAGCGCATGTAGTTGTACGCGATAACAGTGCTTGCACCGCCTTGAGCCAATGGGCCACTGGGCGACTCGCTAAGGCTGTTGTTCTCAAAGACGACGTCGGAGTCGCCGTGGTTGAAGTAGATCGCGCCCTTGTTCCAGTTGCAGGTCGAACCGTTAGACGTGCATTGATTGGAACCAAAGTCGTTGCCACGAAAGACTGAACGCACGACACCGTCGGTTACGATGTGGCTGTTGCCCCCGTCGCCAAAACTCGAGTCTGTGATCCAGCACTCATGGCAATATTGCATAAACACAAAGGGTCGGTACTGCTCAATCGCACTTGGGTTCGTGTGCTGCACGCGCAGGTTCTCGACACCCACGTTGCGGACCACTGGGTTCGCGATGTACTCGACCACCTGGTTGCCCCGCGCGAATGGCATCGGGAGACCGCGGTCGACGCGAATCTGGTTGGCGGAAAGGCCCGCGCACTCGGCGCCCCCGGTCGTGCCTACGCAAACAAGTTTGGCCGCATACCGGTTCCCTGCTGACTCATCCCAATCGGGTTCCGGGTTGGATGTCATGCGAACGAAACCGCCAACGGAAAGACCGCCCGTATGTTCGACAGTCAGTACGCGATCGCCCGTGTTGTGCGCAGCGGTCCAAGCGCGCGGCACGCCGAACGGGTTCGCGATCGGCCAGCCCCCTACGCCAACGTGAAGCATGTTGACGGTCAGGCGAGAAAACTCAAGCACCGTCGTCTCGCGACTGGTGCCGCGAACAACGATGTTGGATCGCTGAATTGGGAGGGTGTCACCAACGTTGTAGTGACAGTTGGCGGGGAGTACCAGAATGGAGAAGTCGGACACCGTCCTGATGAGACTGCGAAGCTGCGACGGGTCGCCGCCATTGCAAGGAACGGAAATCTCGGTCCACGCAGAAGTGTCGAGGGGCAAGTGGTCGAGGTGCCCCCAATCGGGAACGCGACTCACCGGGATCTGCAGATCACCAAGGCTTGCCGGGTCGCGGCCGAAAGCGGGAAGCGCGAATAACGCGACGGCGACAAGTAGCGCGCTCGTTTGCGCCGCGAGTCGGACCATCGCCAACGGTTTTGGTGAACGTAGATACGACGATTTCGGCATGATGGCTCTTCTCCTAGGGATGGGGCGGCGTCTTGCTCTAGACTCTCTGCAAGGTCGTGTCGACCCGCAAGGTGGATATCGGCAAGAGAGATCGCAGCTCTGTGATTTGACGTCACATGCGTCGATAATCGTCGCTTCGGTGATTCGATTTCTGATATTGGCTCATGAGCACCCCCGCAGGACACAGCCAGTAGCAGTGGTGAAGGCAGTTTAGTGACCCAGGTCACCTAGGACGATGCGAACACAGTCGTACTTCGACGACGGCCGTAGCTCACCGGTTCACTCCCGGCAGCAACGAGGCCTCTTCGATGTATCGCATCAGGGCCTGAGCGGTCTTATCGTGCCCCATCGCGGTGAAATGGCCGTCGTTTACCTTGGCCCACTCAGCGTACGGCAACTGTACAAACTGCTCACGTAGGCTCACAAAATGTGTGCCTGTCGTCTTGGCCCAGGCCGCGGCGGCGTTCTCAATCGGTGTCGCTCGTCGGCGCACGCCAAATGGGATGTCGACGAGCAAAAATTCTGCGCCAGCAGCCTCGCTTTCGCGCTTGGCCGCCTCGAAGATCGCCCGGGTGAGCTTCCATTCGTCTCGTTCTTCGATCGGCCGAAATTTGGTTCTGTCTAGAACCGTATTGAGGCCCTTCTTTATCAGAGCGCCCACGTAGAACCCCGGCAGCTCAAAGGGGCTTTCGAGTTGCTCCGGCTCGTCGAGAATTGGAGTGTTGGTCAGCTCCAACCTGCCGTCGACCAGCTCGAACTGCGGCTTGCTATAGGCGAAGAAATTGAGGCCGTTGCGCATGCTGTTTGCTTCGAAGAAGCCGAGGACGACGAGATCCGGTTTAAAACGCAGTCCAAGCTCGCGCAGGTAGATCAGCTGCTGGTCGGTCCCCCAACCGTGAACCCCAAGATTGATCGACTCGGTGTTGGGCAGCCGTTGTTCGAGCAGCGACGCAAATATTTCATTGTCGGGAATGTCCCGCGCCCAGGTCTTTTCACCCCATGTGAACGAGTCTCCAATCAAAACGATTCGGTCGACTCCCGGCGATCGTTCGAAGGCATATTCCCGTGACCCTCGAATTCCGAGCGAGTTCGTCGTCACCGCCGGAGTTGCGTAATTGAGCTTGGGCAACCAACCGTAAAGAGGATCGAATCGGTCGTAGTCGTAGCGCCAGTCCACCGGCTGCTCGTCGACAACAACCTGACGCGCGCGCCAGCGGTGCTCGTACCACTTTTCGCCCTCTAGAATGAGCTCAGGAGAGACGAAGAACCGTAGGAAAACCTCTCCGACCACAAGGCTAAAAGCAAAGGCAAAGCTGAGCGCGATCGCCGCGAACAATTGCTTGCGGCTCGACTCGGGTCGAGGCACTTGCTTGCGTCCAATAACAATGAATCCGATCGCAATCGCAAGCACGACAAGCTCGACGATGGCGATCGGCCACTTTCGCTCGATCGTGCCGTCGAGGACGATGTAGCTTTCAAGGAACCAGGGATTGATCAGGGCAGCGACGACAAGCAGCCCGATACCCACTAAGAGTTGGAACGACACGAGAATGCGAACCTCTTTCAAGTCGGCCATTGAGGAAGGGACTCCGCGCACGGTACAACCGCATCCCTTCGCCATCAACCAACGAAATCATGTATCTGCTAAACCTCACCCGCGAGACCCTATGATGAAACCGACCACAAGCTCACGCCGCAATCAGACCACCGAACCGGCGCTTTGATCGGAGGAGCAGATCTCACGGTCGCGTACGCGGCCCTGTTCATCTGGGTGTTTGTCACCCTCGGGTTCTTTTTATTTCTTCGACCGCCTGTCGCGGCCGCGACAGGCTTTTTGGCCGGCACGATGTTTTTGCCTGCCGCCGTCCGCTTCAATCCGCTGATTTTCCCAGTACTCGGTAAAGAAGAAATTACCTCCATGTGCGTGCTCGTAGCCACCCTGGTCTTTGCTTCGCAGCAATTGCGGCGAGCGCAACTCGGCAGCGGCCCCGAGATCATGATCGGCATCGCGATGATCGGTTCCGTGCTCAACGTCTTTACGAACATGGACGCAGTGCGCATCGGTGCTGTCGACGTACCCGGCACTACGATCACCGACTTCGGCTCAAACATCATCCAACTCGCGCTTCGCTGGGGCATCCCCTTCTTCATTGGGCGCGCGATGTTCACCCGTTCGCGCGACGGTCGCTCGCTGTTGAAGGTGTTTACGGTTGCGGGGCTCATCTACACGCTGCCGATCTTGATCGAACTTCAGATCAGCCCCCAGCTGCACAAGTTTCTGTATGGCTATCACCAGCACTCGTTCGCCCAGACACTACGCCCCGGCGGCTATCGCCCCATGGTCTTCATGGTGCACGGCCTCAACCTCACACTGTTTCTCGTGATGACGATGACGGCAGCGACAGCCCTTTGGCGAATCAAGCGTATGCAGCTGGGCGCCTCGCTCGGACCCGCAGCGGTGTTTGTCGGTTATGGCCCCGCCGCCGGTGTTCTCGCCGTCATTCTGCTCGCGTGTAAATCGACCGGTTCGATTTTGTACGGCCTGATGATCGCGCCGCTCGTAATGTTCGTCTCTCCCAACCTTCAACTTCGCGTCGCTTGTATGTTGGCGATCGTCGTTTTTACCTATCCGCTCCTCCGCAGCGTCGATGCCCTGCCCTACGACGCTGCAATCGAGATGGCGCTTGAGTACAGCGGGCCGAAGCGGGCAAGGTCGCTCTCGTCGCGGCTCTACACCGAAAAATCCATGATCGAACGTATTGCCGAGCGCCCGATCCTCGGTTGGGCGAGTGCTGGACGCAGCGCGATCCGCGACCCGTATACGGGGGAGATGACCACCGTTTACGATGGCTTCTGGGTGATCGTCTTGGCCGAACGTGGAATTGTCGGCTACTCGATGATCTTCGGGATGCTTCTATGGCCAATTTTCACCGCGGCTCGAGCTCGATCGAAAATTCGCTCGCGACACGACCGCGTTGTACTCGCGGCACTCTCTCTCATGATTGCGATCCACGTTTTCGACTTTCTTCCCAACTCACCAGTTGAGGGCTACCTCACACTCATGTCTGGAGCACTCGCAGGCCTAGTCCCGGGCATTTTGCGTGAACAACGACATAAGGACCGACAAGCCGACGAGTCTCGCGAGCCTCTGAGAGGCAACGACCAGGCAAGAATCGCCAGTCTCCTGGGCCCCCGATGATCAGAGTTACAACATGGAAGTAACAGAACCCAAGCGAGTGCTCTTTGTCCAGGGGGGACACTACGCCCAGGCATTCAATCGTTTTCGCGCGGGCGGAGACGAAACCTTCTTCGCGCAAAAGTACAGCGTCGACTTTGTAGGTGAGCTCGCCGAGCGCGACGACGTCGACGAAGTAGTTCAGCTGTGCACCACACGAGATCTTGACGAGCAAACCCTCGACAACGGCGTGCGCCAGCTCGGCATCAACCAATGGCCCGCAGGCTCGCCGACGCGCACCAACGAACTCGTCGCCCTGGCCCTCAGCCTCAAGCCGACGCATATGATCACCAATACCCCTACGACGGCCTTGATCCGCGCGGCGCGCAAGGCCGGTATCGAGATCTTTCCGCTATTGGCCGATAGCTTTCGCGTCGCAGGCCTCAAGGCCAAGCTTCGCTACTGGTGGCTCGCCCACAACTTGCGCCATCGCGATATCCGTTGGGTGGCGAACCGAAACTTGAAAGCGTCCCAGGACCTCGAGCGAATCGGTATCCAAGGCAGCAAGATCGTTCCTTTCGACTGGCCCGCGGTGATAACCCCCGAGGACTTCGCTCCCAAGACCAAGGCTGTTGACGCGACCGTGCCCAACTTGCTCTACGTGGGACAAGTCATCGTAGGCAAGGGTGTTGGAGATCTCGTCGACGCCGTAGCGAGGCTCAAGAGCGCGGGCGTGCAATGTCGTCTCACGATCATCGGCAACGGGGACATCGACAGCTTTAGAAAACAAGCAGCGCAAAGCGGAGTCTCCGACAACGTCGCGTTTATGGGAACACTTCCGCACACCGAAGTGTTGGCTGCGATGCACCGAAGCGATGTCGTCTTAGTACCGAGCCGGCACGAGTACCCCGAAGGCATGCCCAACGTGATCTACGAAGGCCTGTGCACCCACACACCTCTTATCGTTTCCGATCACCCAATGTTCGAAACCCGGGTCAAGAATGGCAAAGACTGCCTCGTCTTCCCCGCCGGCAATATCGACGAACTCGTTGCCGCAATCACGCGACTGTTCGACGAGCCTGCCCTTTACGCGGCTCTCGCGAGCAACGCCGAAGAGGCCTGCGCCAACTATCTCAACGGAGCGCCCTGGGGCGAACTCATCGAGCATTGGCTCGGCGGCACCGCGGCCGACGATGCATGGCTCGCCGAACGATCGCTAGCTTCGCCGAGGTTTCGCTCCTAACGGGCGACAGCGACAGCTGGGCGGCTTCTGTTGCTCATGCTTTTTTTAGAGATCGAGAAGAAGCCAGTTGCAGAACCGCAGCAAGCTCAGTGCGTACCGACCTTGATCTCTACGCGCTTTACTTGCTGCTGCCGTTTCGCAGCAAAGCCTCAAGGCGCGAGACTTCACTCTCCACAAAGTGCTGCTCGCGCACCTGAGCGCCGCCGGTGCGCCCCATTGCGTCGAGCTCCACCGCCGGACGATCGAGTGCTTCGGCCATCGCGGCCGTCAGTGCTTCAACGTCTCCAGCAGGCACCAACCAACCGCTACTTTCTTCGCGCACTAGCTCCGGGATGCCCGCGATATAGGTACTGATCACCGGGCGCCCCATCGCGTACGCCTCCATGATAACCACTGGCAGGCCCTCGGCAAAGCTCGGCAACACCATGCAACGCGATGCACTGAGGCTCTCTCGCACCTGTTGCTCTGAAATCCATCCCGTAATCTCGACACGCTCTGCGATATCGAGTTCGTCGATACGAGCTTCAACCTCGGGACGCATCTCGCCATCACCTGCCAAAATCAATCGCGCGTCCCGGCCCTGGGCGAGCAAAGCCGCAAACGCGTCGAGCAAAACCAGCTGTCCCTTTTGAGCGCACAAGCGACCGACGCACGTAAACGTCACGCAGTCTTTGGCGATGGGCTTGCTTCCCTCAAAAAAACTCTCGTCGACACAGCAGTGAATCACTTCGAGTTTATTCCAACTGTCGATCGGCACCCAGCGTCTAAGCTGCGCCGTCGTGTAGTAGCTGATTGCCGCAGTGAAAGTTGACTCCGCGACTTTCTCCCCCAGCTCGTGGCCAAGGGGGTCGTCGAATTCATCGGGGCCGTGGACCGTCATGCTGAACGTGGGCCCACCCAGGTGCTGCATGATGCGCGCAACACTTGCGGCGTTGCGCCCGAAGTGCGCGTGCACATGCTCAACGTC
>JBLHOB010000077.1:0-9138 GCA_047619425.1 Myxococcota bacterium | reverse complement strand
AGAATGCTGTGCTGATCCGGCGTCGACAACACAATGCTCCCCCCCGGCGCTAGCGACCCGCGCATCTCTTCGAGCAATGCGACTGGATCGCGCGAGTGTTCGATAATGTCCCAACCAGTGATCACATCAAATTGCTCGTTGCGACGGCCAAAGTCTGCAAAATCTCCAACCCACAAGTCGAGTCCGAAATTTTGCCTTGCATAGTCGGTTGCCTCGACGCTGCCGTCGATTCCGTACACCTCCCAGCCGCGACGCTTGGCGAGAGCCAAGAAGAGCCCGGTACCGCTGCCGACGTCGAGCATGCGACCTGGCGCGTGATGCTCTTCAATCTTGCTGAGCCAGCTCTCGTACAATTGGACCAGCGGATTGCTCGGGGTGTCGTCGTAGCAAAAGCCGTAGTAGCTCTTGAGTTCCGGCACCGAGCCGCCACCCGTGGCGTAAAGCTCCGCGAAGAGATCGTGAATCTCCTCTTCGCCGGGAAGCGGATACAGGTAGATCTGCGGGCACTTCGTGCACGCGAGCACCTGAAAGCGAGTGATCTGATATCGCAGTCTCGGACTCGTGTCGCCACAGACCAAGCAGACAGCGGAGGTGAAGTCCGACATGAGGAGTCGAGCTTGCCACAGCCCGAAAGCCTCAAACAAGCTCCCAACCATCCTGGCCCCGCGGGGCGGGCGCAGACATGGCGCAGTGCATGAGGGGTAAGGCCGGGTACACAGCCCCACAAGCCCCCTGCCCGGCACGGATGGCCAGCGTACACGGTTCCTTTGATTGCGAGGCCGGACCGGTCTGGCACAAACAATTCACCTCGGGGCGACTTCACAGGGCGGCAGACTGTACGCACACCCGGGCGCAGCAGTTTCAGCCCCCCCCGCGCTCCGCAACCGCAAAATCGCAATGCCGATCGCCGGCCAATCGCAGCACAACGAGTCTCGTCCTATCTCGCGTAGTTTGGACCGTTGGCAAAAGTGGGTCTGGCGTTGGCGGACTCGACTGCCCGCGGGTTCTGCTATTCCATGTGCGCCTCGGGCTCTACACGCGTCCGGGATCGAGTTGTGAACACCACAGCGATTTCATCAGAATGGCCAGAGCAGCCAGGACCGAAAAATATAAGTAGAAGCACCAGAGCGGGAGAGATGTGGTGAGCGAACCCAATCCATCGGACAAAGACGATCGACAAGCCGAACACCTGACGGTCCAGGATCGAATTGACGCCTACCTCGCCGAGCACCTGGTTCGCTGGGTCTCGCTCGTCATGCGACACGCCCGAAGCTTCGTCGTGGTGCTACTGGTCACGACTCTCGTGCTGCTTGGCTACGCGGCAATGAACCTGCGAATTAACTCGGACAACGTCAGCTTGATGTCCGAAGACCTGCCGGCGCGAATCAATCACGAAGCGTTTGCGCGGCAATTTCCAAACCTTGAGAACGCCCTCTTTGTCATCGTTGATGCAGCGACCCCCGAACTTGCGCGGGAAGCCGCGGGCAAACTCGCCCATCGCATGCGGCGACTTCCCGACTTTTTCGTCGACGTGTATTCACCTGGGGGCGGTAGCTTCTTCGAGCAAAACGGGCTGCTCTACCAAACCCCCGACCAACTCGATGAATTTGCAGACCAGATGGCGGAGGTTCAGCCACTGATCGCGGCACTCGAGCAAGACTCGAGTCTGGCCAACATGACGCGCCTCATCACGATCGGCCTTAAGGCCGCCAATGACGAAGGCATCGGAGTCGACAACTGGCCCGCGGTCCTCGAGCGCTTTGGCGATGCAAGTCTTTCGGTCTTTACCGAGTTTCCCGTCGCGGTCTCTTGGGAAGAGATGTTGTTGCAAGGATCAAACATCGAAACAGTGACTCGACGTGTCTTGGTCGTGCACCCCGTGCTCGACTTCAAAAACGTCTTCTCGGCTTCGGTCCCGATGAAGATGATCCACGACATTGCGGACGATCTTGAGTTCAGCCCCGACGAGGGGATCGTTGTACGTATCACTGGCAACCCGGCTCTCAACTATGAGGAGATGATCGGCATCGTCTGGGAGATTGGCGTCTCGGGCATTTTCTGCTTTCTGATCGTTACCATCGTCATCTATTACGGGCTTCGCTCCGTGCCCCTAGTGATTGCGTGTGTGGTCGCATTGCTTGCGGGCCTCGTCTGGACAGGCGCATTCGCCGCGGTCGCGATCGGTCATCTCAACTTGGTTTCGATGGCGTTTGCGGTGCTCTTTATTGGCCTTGGCGTCGACTTCGGCATCCACCTGGGCATGCGTTACGGCGACTTATTGAAAGACGGTCAGAGCAACGAGAAAGCCATGCTCGGCGCTGTGCAGAATGTTGGCAGCTCGCTTTTGATTTGTTCGGTGACAACCGCCATCGGCTTCTTTGTCTTTGTGCCAACCCAGTACAACGGCATCGCCGAACTTGGCTTGATTGCCGGTGCGGGCATGTTCATCATTTTATTCCTCACCCTTACGCTGTTCCCGGCACTCGTCACGACCTGGTGCAGGGTCGACCCCGCTTCGATTGCCGACTCTTCGTTTCGCTTTCAGCACGCCTGGTGGGCACCGCTTGAGCGTCACCCCGGACGCGTGGCAAGCATCGGGCTCACGCTGGGGCTCCTATCCCTCTTTGCGTTTCCGTACCTGCGCTTTGATCCCAATGTGATCAACATGCGAAACCCCGACTCCGTTGCGGTGCAGGCCTTTGACGAGTTGCTTGAGCAAGCGGGCACTGCTTCCCCGTGGTTCATCAATTCCATTGCTCCCAACCTCGAAGTCGCGCGAGAAAAAGCTGCCAAGTTCCGCGAGCTCGACACCGTGAGCCAGACCATCACACTCGGCGACTACATCCCGGAAGACCAGGAAGAGAAACTCGAGATCCTGGCCGACATCTCCTTTCTGCTCGAAACTCCGAGCGGCGATTCAAAGCCAATCGAGCCCGTGCCCGCCGCAGAGCAAGTCGCTGCAATTCGCGCACTGCATGAGTTTCTCGCGGTGGCTTCAACCAACGGGCAAAGCCCGCTGGCCGACAGCATGATCCAGCTGAACGAGCGCCTCGGCGTATTTCTCGAACGAGCCGAGCAGGACCAAACCCCGGACGCCGCCCTCGCGACGCTCGAGTTGTTGATGCTCGCCAACCTACCCGACCAGATCGTGCGACTGCGCAACTCTCTCAACACCCCGGGCATTGAGATGAGCGACTTGCCGAAGGGGCTCGTCAAACGCATGACATCCAAGGAAGGCAAGGCGCGCATCCAGGTCTTTCCAAAAGAAACCATGCAGACTGAGCAATCGTTCACGCGCTTCGTCGACGAAGTATTGACCGTCGACCCGTTGGCGGCAGGCGTGGCAGTCAATCTCGTACAGTTTGCTGCCGCGATCCGCGACTCGTTCCAGCAAGCACTCATTTCGGCCATCCTGGTGATCTGGGCATTGTTGTGGATCTTGTGGCGAAAGCCCGCACCGGTCCTTCTCGCAACGGCACCCCTGCTGCTGAGTTCGCTGCTTACTTGTTCGATGATGGCGCTCCTTGATCTACCCTTTCAGTTCGCCAACGTAATCGTCATCCCCCTGTTGCTGGGCATCGGCGTCGACTCCGGCATCCACCTTGTACATCGCGCCGAAAATTTGAAAGACAGCGCCGATGAATTGATGGGAAGCACCACTGCCCGCGCAGTATTCTTCAGCGCCCTTACAACGACGATCAGCTTTGGCACCCTCGCCTTCTCGGGGCATCGCGGGCTCTCGAGTTTGGGCGTGTTGCTCAGTGGCGGCATGGTGCTCACGGTGTTCACGAATCTCATCATTTTGCCCGCTCTGCTCAAACTCTGGCGCGAACGCTCATAGCACTCGCTACCGCGGAAGGATCGACATCATGCGCGCTTTAGTTTGGGACGGCGAAACGGCAAAAGTGACAACGTGCGCCGACCCCGCTGACGAACGTCTCGCGACGGTGCGGGTTCGACTCGCCGGGGTTTGCGCGACGGATCTCGAAATCACTCGCGGCTATATGGACTATCGAGGAGTACTCGGACACGAATTCGTTGGCACCGTCGAGAGCGGCCCCGACGAGTGGTTGGGCAAACGGGTTGTCGGCGAGATCAACATCGGTTGCGGGGCTTGTAGCGCGTGCGACGAGGGCCTGGGACGCCACTGTCCCAATCGCACCGTCGTTGGCATCGTAAACGCAAATGGCGCCTTTGCAGAACGTGTCGCCCTTCCGGTCGAAAACTTGCACCAGGTACCGGACAACGTAAGCGATGAAGAGGCCGTATTTGCCGAGCCCCTCGCTGCAGCTTTCGAGATCCTTGAGCAGATTACGATCGAGCCCGCCCATCGATGCCTCGTCTTTGGAGACGGTCGACTCGGCCTTTTGATCAGCCAAGTCCTAAGCACAACCGGCGCTCACATCACCGCAGTTGGCAAGCACGACGACAAGCTCGCACTTCTGTCTCAACGAGGCATCGAAACCCAAAAGCTCGACGCGTTTGACGAAGCGCCCACGCAGGCCGATATCGTCGTAGACGCAACGGGCGCTGCCGCCGGATTTGAGCGCGCAATGGCAGCCACTCGCCCGCGCGGCATTCTGGTGTTGAAGAGCACCGTTGCAACGCCAACGAAGGTCGACCTATCGCCGCTAGTCATCAACGAGATCAACGTGGTTGGCTCGCGATGCGGCCCATTCGGTCCCGCCCTCAAAGCACTCGCCGAGCAAAGCGTAGACGTACGCCCGTTGATCGCAGAGCGCTTCCCGCTGGCGTCCGCCGACCTTGCACTGAAAAGAGCAGGTGAACCCGGCATGCTGAAGGTCTTGATCGACTGCGCTTAACGGGACCCATCGACGGCTTCACAGCGCAAATGCGCTTGATCGCCGTCGTGTCTACTCAGCCTTGAGACTCTGCTCAATCCCGCTCAAAAGCTTGCTCGCCGCAGCGCTGTCGAGGCCTCCGACCTTCCACCCGAGTCCGAGGCCCGTGTCCGCAAACTTCGGGATGATGTGGAAGTGGACATGAAAAACCGATTGATGCGCCGCCGCGCCGTTATTTTGCAAGATGTTGTAGTCGTCGGCTCCACTTGCGGCCATCACCGCGCGGCAAAGCCGGGGTAGCACTCGACCAATGGCCGCCGCGCTCTCGTCGGTCAACTCGTGCAACTTGGCTTTCGCCTCTTTCGGGATCACCAGCGTATGTCCGAACGAAATCGGGTTGATGTCCAAGAAGCTATAGACGTGCTCGTCTTCGTAGACTTTGTAGGAGGGGATGTCTCCCGAAATAATCTTGTCGAAAATCGTGCCCATCGTTAGCCAACCTCAGCAGTGGCAGCGTCGCCCGAAGACTCGTGCCGTGAAATGAATTGCAAAATCTCTTTGCGCAATTCTTGTGACGCCGGACGCCAGGACAGGTTGAAGAAACCGTGCGCTTCTCCCTCGAAAATGCTCATCATGACTTCGTTCTTGCTCGACTCGATTCGCTTTGCAAACAAACGCGTCGAGTCGCACAGCTGGTCTTTAGTGCCCGCACAGAGATAACTCGGCGGTATTTGACCAAACTTCAGATCCATCGGCGTAATTGCAAGCTCTGGCCCGACTTCCTTCTCAAAACCCGCAGCCCCTGCGTACGAGGAAAGCATTGCAGGAGAAAGAGGGAATTTATTTTCGATCCATGACAACCGGTCGAGCACGCCGTAGATCGACACGATGCTCGCACAAGCAACCGCGGTTCCGGGCCTGGCGTCGGGGTCGATGTCGCGAACCAAGTCGGGGTTGTCGCTGAGCAGGCCGAGCATCGCCACCAAGTTGCCACCCGCCGAGTCGCCCATGAAGTGAGCGCTTTCGCATTCGGGGTAATTTGCGCGGATCCATTCGAGGGCGGTGAGCAGTGATCGCAGCATTGCGGGATGCGGACGCTCGGGGGCCATCGGATATTCCACGTTGAACACCGGATGCCCCTGGTCGGCTAGGAAGAACAAGTCGCCGGTGTAGAGTTCTTTCTTTCCCGCGATCCAACCGCCACCGTGTATGTAGACGACCGGCGTTCGCTTGGGACTGCCCGGCTTGCGGGGGATGACTTCAATGGTCTCGTCGCGGTGGTCGCCGTAGCGGTGGTTCGTCACGGGCCCGGGCGCAGGCGGCTTCGGACGAAGTTTTACAACCAGCCCAAACACGGCCATTAATGCGCGCAGGACAAGGACACCGAAGCGGTGCATCGGAGAAATGGGATTGGGGGCAATGCTTGAAGCCATGGGGGCGTGCTCCTGAGGTTCGTTCAACAAGTCACGCTGAGATCGCGGCCTTGCTCGATGCGCATCGCAAACGGTGCCGAGGCTGAGTGTTGGTTGCAAAAGGTAACGCGACCCTGAACGGCGGGCACGCAGCCAATGTTGCTCGAATCGGCTGCGAAAAAACTCCGGACCGAGTCAGGCACGCGGGCTTTCCCTCCAATGGAGGCGCGAAAAGACAGGTGTCTGGCGACAGCAGAGAGCTTTCGCAGGTGGCTAGGTTAGAAGGCGAGTCTGCAACAGCGTACGCATATCGTCGCTAATCAACATCGCCCTGCGCAAGTAGTTGTCGACATCCCCGTACTCTTCGTAGATTCCGTCGAAAGCCGCCTGCAGGAACTCCCGGCGCACGCTCATGATCGGACGAATCGCCTCGAGGTCAGCCCCGGGTGCGAGATTTTGTCTCGCTGTAGCCAAGTGCTGCTCAATGCGGCCCTCGGTGTATGCCGCCGTCAAAAGGTAGTCCTCCATGATGACGTCTTCGGAAACGCCGAGGGTAAGGAGGATCAACGCAGCCGCGACACCTGTGCGGTCTTTACCCGCGGTGCAGTGAAAAAGTAGTGGTACATAGGCTTCGTCTTCGAGGCGGCGAAACATCTGCCGATATTGCTCGAGCGCTTTGGTGGCCATGAAGCGATTCCCGTCGACAAGCAGCGTCGAGAAATCGAGCTTATCCGGGTTCCCACCGGCGATGGCCGCATGGATCTCACTGGGCTGCATTGCCGTCCCCATGATCGAAGGGTTGATCTGCAACGGCGGGTTTTGCGCGGGCAGGCGGTTGGGTTGCTTGGCGGTTTCCTCGTCGCCCCGAAAATCGCAGATCAGTCGCAAATCGAGGTGGGTGAGGTAGGCGAGATCTTCGTCCGTCAACTCGGCAAGGTGGTCCGAGCGGTAGAGCTTGCCCCATGCGACACGGCGACCGTCCGCTGCGGGGTAGCCGCCCAGATCTCGAAAATTGGCTGTGCCCGCTAGCGGGATGAGACGCTCAGCGAATATGTGCCCAGGCCCACCGTCTGACGGCACAAGCTCAAAATAGTGCCGCGTTGACGTATCCAGGCCGCGCAGGACGAGTTCGCCATCTTGCAGCTCACCTGCGTGCTCATCTCGTGCAATCTCGCCAGGCGATGTCCCCACGTATAGACGCGCGCCCGGCTGGTCGGCGCGGGCTTGCCAGCGGACGCGAATTTCTCCGTCGTCGAGTCGGTCCGCAATCGGGTCTTGAGCTTGTATCATCGAACGCATGGCTCCTGGGTGGTCATGGATGTGAATGATGTTCTGGGCACCGCGCGATCAGTCGGCGTAGTGTACCTACTCGATTTCAGCTCGATTGAAACGGTTTGCGGAGACCCACTTTACGATGCGTGTCACTCGCTTGAAACGCTTTGACGAAGTTGCGACAACCGCAGCGTTCGCAGCGGTTGTTCTCACCGCATCCATGGTCCTGACCGGCTGCGACAGTGACCCTAAAATGACCTCGACCTCCCCACCAACTCACGCTGAAGCTGCGGAAGGCCGCTGGGTAGCCCCCAACGAAAGCGAGCATGCGGATGATGACGCGAGCCTCGTTGAGCAGCTTATCGCGATTGGCTATGTCCAGGGCTCGCGTTCTGCAGCAAAGCGAGGCGTAACCACCCACGAGCCTTCACAAGCCTACCCCGGCCTGAATCTCTACAGCTCGGGCCACGCCCCAGAAGCGATCTTGATGGACATGAACGGCGAGGTGCTGCACCGCTGGCACCTCCCCTTCGAAGCCGCCTTCCCCCCGCTCGATCGCCCCAACACCAACTCCCAGTGGTGGCGACGGGTTGCGATCTACCCCAATGGCGACTTGCTCGCGATCTTCGAAGGCCTTGGCCTCGTCAAGATCGACAAAGACTCGAACCTCATCTGGGCAAGCTCGCTCAACGCCCATCACGATCTCGAAGTACAAGCGAGCGGCGACATCTACGTGCTCACCCGCAAGGCGCATGTTGTGCCCCGGATCGACGCCGGAGCGCCGATCCTCGAAGACTTCGTCAGCATCCTCAGCCCGGAAGGCAAACTCAAGGCCGAGATGTCTCTCTTGCAAGCATTCGAGAACTCGCGCTTCGCAGACCTTGTGCAGAAGAATATGATCAGCGGCAATGGCGACATCTTCCACACCAACACCATCGCGGTACTGGGCGGCGCGACGCGAAAACGAAACCGCGCCTTTGCTCCCGGCAACTTGCTCGTGTCGATGAACCGGATGGGAGTCGTCGCAGTGGTGAGCATTGAGATGGGCCAAGTGATCTGGGTACGGCGCACAGGCGTCGTCGGCCAACACGACCCGAAGCTACTGCCCAACGGCAACATGCTCCTCTTTACCAACAACATGGACACCGGTAGCTCGGCGGTTGAGGAATTTGATGTTACGAGCAGCGAGGTCCATTGGGCGTATCGTGGCACCGAAGCACAACCATTTTATTCGAAGTATCTAGGCACGGCGGAGCGCTTGCCCAATGCGAACACCCTGATCACCGAATCCGATGGAGGGCGCGCGATCGAAGTCACCCGTGCGGGCGAAACCGTCTGGGAGTTCTACAATCCGAACCGAGCCGGCGACGGCGGCGCGTTCATTGCCACGCTTCCCGAAGTCGTTCGACTCCCCGAGAGTTTCCCAATCGAGTGGGCTGCGAGACCCACGAACTGAATCAATAAACGCTTACATTTCGGCGCACGAAATACCGTTAAGAAGCTGTATTTGCACGGGTTCCAGTTAGAATCAGCCTCGTGTCGTGTGCGAACACGGCCGCAATAAGCAGAGCCAGTTGGCAAGGAGTGTGGATGACGCGAACAACCGCCCTTGCCCTCACCGTGTTAACCGGCTTCACGGGCTTGGTCTATCA
>JBLHOB010000076.1:0-9166 GCA_047619425.1 Myxococcota bacterium | reverse complement strand
AGCTGGGACATCGCCTTCGACAACGCTCTCGATATCTTGCGTCTCGCACGCAAACTCGAAGGCGCCGATCGCGCCGTACTGACCACGACCATGTTGAGTGTGGGCTACCGCGCTGCAGCGCTCGAGACCTTGCAGCAGGTCATCGCAATGGCCCCGCTCGACAAAGACCGTGCACAGCGCTGGCTCGACGCCCTCCCCGACTATCGGAGTGACGCCTCGGCATGGAAGCGGATGTGGGCGGTTGAGTATCAGCAATGGAAGTCACTACTCGCTTGGATCTCCGATCGCGCCGAGCAGGAGTACCGGGCCGGAGGACAAGGCGGCCCTGCCGTCGACTTCTCCGAAGCCGAAATTCAGGCCCTCAAGAAAGAAACGCAACGCACGCTTGCGGCATTTGCTGACATGACCCGGGCCTACCAACGGGTGAGTGAAAATGACTGTCTCGACTTGGAAGCGCTACCCGCGGGCCCAGGCAGCGGAGTCGGAAATCCGAGCAAAGAAGAATCTGAGGGCTTGGCCGATCTCGCCATCTCCGTCAACGCACCGGACTACCGCGACTTCTTTGTCAGACGGTGCACGCAGGACACCGCTCTTGCGGCCACCCAAACGTTGATCGCACTCAAGGCTTTCCAGCAAGACCTGGGGCGACTGCCCGAGCACCTCGGCGACCTTGTGCCGAACTATCTCGAAGCAATTCCCACAGACACATTCGGCGGCGACCCCATCCAGTATTCCCGCGCTGAAAAAATGCTGTACTCGCGCGGTACGTCGGCTGCGCGCGAAGGCCTCGCCTCACCGCCGGACGCAGCGTTCGCACTTCACTATCCGATCGAGTTCTAAGGCAACGGCGGCGCATAGGTTCGCCCCGACATTGGGGAGCGTCATTGCTTTTGCGAGCGCCGGCCAGTCGCGCGCAGGTTCGCGCCCGTCAATTGCGATACAGCCAATACCCGCTGCCTGAAGCTTCACGAATGAAATGGCGACGAACTCTCTCCCAATGAATTCGAACATCAAGGCGGCGGTGCGCCCGCACGACCAGCCACATCCAGTACAGTTGCGACACCGCGCCCGTATCGAATCTGCCCCGACAGGAGAACAATCCACATGCTGCTCTACACCGCCGCTGCCCCGAATGGCCGCAAGGCTTCGATCGCCCTCGAAGAGCTCGGCATCGACTACGAAGTCCGTTGGGTACACCTCGACAAAGAGGAGCAGTTGAGCCCCGAGTTTCTCGCATTGAACCCCAACCACAAAATTCCCGTGCTCGACGATGCGGGCCAAGTGATCTGGGAATCAGGAGCGATCCTGCTGCACTTGGGAGAACAACACGATCCGAACGGCATCATCCTGCCCAAGGACCCGACGCAGCGAATGGAGGCCATCCAGTACGCCTTTTTCCAGACCGGCGGCATCGGCCCGAACCTCGGCCGACTCGGCGCTGCCCTTCGCAAAGAAGGCGACAAGAACTCGGAGATGATTGAAATCTTCTCCGGCGAAGTGAAACGACTCATCGGCGTAATCGACACGATTTTATCCGACGGCCGCGACTACTTGGCTGGGCCGTACAGCATCGGCGACATCATGCATTTCCCCTGGCTTCAGATCATGAAGAACCTGGGCTCAAAGGAAATCACGGAAGTCGAGCGCGTCTCAAACTGGCTCGCTCGCATCGAAGCGCGCCCCGCGGTACAGCGCGGCATGTCGATCCCCGAGTAGCGGACTTCGGCTCTCAATCAGAGCAGCGCCGCTCCGGGCGAGAGCCGCACCGTCCCGCCCGCCTTACGCGGGGTCGGGAGACCAACTTCCGTGGAAGCCGAAGGGCACCCGCTGTGGCAGTGCCACCCGAGCGACAGGATCGGCGCTGAAGTTCTGTGCGTCGAGAATGACAAACTCGCTTGAGTCCGTCTGCGCATGGTGAACGAACGCCATGACGTAGCCCTCATCTTCGGCGGCATCGGGACTCGCCGGCACGAAAACACCTTCACTGGGTGACGCGCCCTCGCCGAAGCTGTGGCTCTCGGTCGTCATTTTCTCCAAGTCGTACTTGAGCAACCCCTTGAAGCTCAGCCCAGCGCCCGGCCCCGCTTCGACGCCGTAACCGAAACGATGGGGCTGAGTTTCGCAACGCGGGTCAATCCGAGGAAACTCGGTGGAGTGATCATCGAGGGTTTCTTCCTTCACGGTGCCCGCTGCGGTATCGATCGTCCACCTTGTCAAAATACCCGGCGACGAAGCCAACGGGCCCTTGGACATGAACTCGCGATAGCGCACGACATCCATCACGATCGTGCCGTCATTTTCATAGGCGTTCATGGGATGGAATACGTAGCAGGGCTCGATCTCAAGCCAGATGATGTCGGCGTTACTGCCCGTGCGCGGCATCACGCCAAGACGTGCGCCGTAGCCCGGATCCCATTGAAACGGGTTGCCACCGCCCACGAGTTCGGGCTTGAACACGATTGGCAGGTCCATGAAAACAACGTGGTTCTCGGTGACGGCGAAGTCGTGAATCATCGTCGAACCCGGCACGTCAATCGGCTCGCTCTGCAACAGAGCGCCGTCTGCGCCAAATCGGTGGTAGGTGATATAGGGCGCCATGAAGCCATAGCCAAAGGCCAGCATTTCGCCGGTCTTCGGACAGAACTTCGGGTGGGCGGTAAAGGAGGTGTTGAGCTTGCCCCCAAAGTCGGTCGGGCCCACGGTATTGAGTTCGCGGTCGAGTTCACACGGGAAAGAAGACTCGACCAACGCAAGGATCTTGTCGGCGTGGGTCACTACATGGGTGTTCGAAACGCCCACCGAGTAGTCAAAGGTCATGTCATCATTCATCGCCATCGTCGGCGCACCGCGCAGAGGCTTCGTCTCCACGTAGCGATTGCGATACCACGACGCGCCACCGTCCTCGAGTCGCATGGCGTGGATCATGCCATCGCCAAAGAACCAATGGCCTGGATCACCCCGCTCGGGGTTCGGCCCATTGCGCAAGAACAACCCTTGAAGTGAAGCCGGAATCTCGCCTTGAACGTCGAGATCAAACGCGCTGACCTCCTTGTCGACCGGACTAAAGTTCCCTTCGAGATAGAAAGGCTTTTCACTCATGAGGTTCTCCTTAATGGAAAGACGCTTGGGGGAGCCTTGCGGGGCCGAATGGCCACCGCCTGGCTTTATGAATTTTTCTTTGACTTCTGCTTTGAATTCTGTTTTGGCGAAGGTGTTTGCTTCGCCACCTTCGCCCAGGTATCCCTGAGCGTCACGGTGCGATTAAACACCGGCCGATCGTGTTTGGAGTCGGGGTCGACACAAAAGTAACCGAGGCGCTCAAACTGAAACGCGCGCCCATAGATCGACTCACCGAGACTCGGCTCGACAATACATTCGGTGAGAGTTTCCACTGAATTGGGCCGCACATGGTCGAGCAACGTCTTGCCCTCTTCGAGATTCGATGGGTCCTCGATGTCGAGCAAGGTGTCGTAGAGGCGAACTTCCGCGGCCAGACCTGCCGGCTTCGAAACCCAATGAAGCGTGCCCTTTACCTTGCGGCCGTCCGGCGAGTCGCCACCGCGAGTTGCGGGGTCGTAGGTACAACGCAACTCGACAACTTCTCCGGCGTCGTCCTTGATCACGTCGGTGCAGGTAATGAAGTACGCGTAGCGCAACCGCACTTCCCTCCCGGGTGCCAGGCGAAAGAACTTCTTCGGCGCATCTTCCATGAAGTCTTCGCGCTCGATGTAGATCTCTCGCGAAAAAGGAACCGTGCGCGAACCGGCGCTTGCGTCTTCGGGGTTGTTGATCGCGGGAAGATCCTCAATTTCGTCCTCGGGATAGTTCTCGATGACAACCTTGAGCGGATTGAGCACCGCCATGCGGCGCTCGGCGATGCGGTTGAGATGCTCGCGAACGCTAAACTCGAGACGCGCAATCTGGATCAGATTCTCTCGCTTCGCGACACCGATCCCGTTGCAGAAATTGCGGATCGACTCGGGCGTATAACCACGACGGCGCAAACCCGAAAGGGTCGGCATGCGCGGATCATCCCAACCTGTGACATGCCCTGCGTTGACCAGTCCCTTTAAGTGGCGCTTCGACGTCACCGTGTAGGCGACGTTTAGGCGCGCGAATTCGATCTGCTCGGGGTTCGCCGGCACGTCGACATGCTCGAGATACCAGTTGTAAAGCGGACGACGGTCCGTGAACTCAAGCGAGCACAGCGAGTGCGTAATTGACTCAAGCGCATCCGACAGGCAATGCGCAAAATCGTAAATCGGATAGATGCACCAATCGGTGCCGGTGCGATGGTGCGGCTTCTTCACGATCCGATACATGGTCGGGTCGCGCATGGGAAGCACGGACGAACCCAGGTCAATCTTGGCGCGCAAGACGCACGCGCCTTCATCAAACTCGCCTGCCTTCATGCGAGCAAACAAGTCGAGGTTCTCTTCAACGCTACGCGAGCGACCGGGGCTCGGATTTGCGGGTTCAGTCATCGTGCCGCGGTTGGCCGCGATCTCTTCTGAACTCCAGTCGCACACATACGCCTTGCCGTTTTGAATCAACTCAACGGCAAATCCATAGAGGCGATCGAAGTAGTCTGATGCGTAGTAAAGGTGCTCGCCCCAATCAAACCCCAACCACTTAATGTCTTGAATGATGGCCTGAACAAACTCGTCTTCTTCCGAGGCGGGGTTCGTATCGTCGAAGCGCAAATGGCAGCGCCCACCGTTCTCGGCGGCCACAGCAAAATCGAGGCAGATCGCTTTCGCATGGCCAATGTGTAAATGCCCGCTCGGCTCGGGCGGAAACCGGGTGATGACGCTTCCGCCGTTCTTGTTTGCCGCAACGTCGGCGGCGATGATCGTGCGGATAAAGTCATTTGATTCGGCGGTTTCTTCGCTACTCACGGAACTCCCTTTCCCGATTGCGTCCAAGCACGTTTTTCCGTGCAATGAACGGCTCGTTAAGCTAACCAAATCAGCAACTTAGATCAATCAAACTCGTGCGATGCCCGCGCCCCGCCCGGAAAGCGGCCACAGCCCTGAGCCTGCCCTACTCTCCGGGCCCGAAATTGTGCTCCGGATCCCAAGCGATCGGCCAATTCGCAACCGAACCCGAACACCCGAAACAGAGCAAGGTGCTCGACGGCGCAAGCCCTCGAACCACTGAACACCGACGCACCCTTTGCAGTGCGACATCGACGGAGAACGAATGGAGAGCGACCAGGATATTTTGAAGCGAGCGCAGGAAAAGATTCTTGCAGCCGAGTCCGCTGACTCGCTGAAAGAGATCGAGCGCGAGTTTCTCGGCAAAAAGGGTGCGGTGGCGGCGCTGTTGGCCTCGATCCCGACCCTTCCGCCCGAAGAGCGCCGAGACGTCGGCAAGAACGCCAACATCTTAAAGAAGTCGATCCAGCAGGCCCTCGATGACCGCGGCGCAACACTCGCAGCATCGAGCCTCGATGCCGCGCGCAGTGGCGACGGCTTTGACCCGACACTTCCGCCAGCGCCCCTGGCAACGGGCTCGCTCCACCCGATTACCCAGGTTACCCGCGAGCTCGAAGACCTCTTCCTTTCCATGGGGTACACGGTGCTCGACGGCCCCGAGGTCGAACTCGACTGGTACAACTTCGAAGCACTGAACATTGGGCGCGATCACCCAGCCCGCGATTCACAGGACACCTTCTACTGCGACGACGAGGGGCGCTTTTCGTTGCGGCCCCACACGTCTCCCGTGCAAGTGCGGGCGATGGAAAAGCTCAAGCCGCCGTTCCGCGTGATCGCCCCCGGGCGAACCTTTCGCAACGAGACGACTGACGCCAGCCACGAGCACACCTTCCACCAGATGGAAGGCATGGTGATCGGCAAAGACATCTCGGTCGGGCACTTGATCGGCGCAATGAAGACATTGTTGCGCGGCATCTTTCACCGCGACGTCGAAGTGCGACTGCGCCCCGGACACTTCCCGTTCGTTGAACCCGGCTTCGAGCTCGATGCACGATGCCCGTTTTGCGAAACCGGCTGCAGTGTTTGCGGACGCACGACTTGGATCGAACTTCTTCCGTGCGGACTTGTGCACCCGAAGGTTCTTGAAATGAGCGGCATCGATCCCGAAGAGTGGAGCGGCTTTGCCTTTGGGCTCGGCCTCTCACGTCTGGTGATGCTGCGCTACGGCATTGATGATGTTCGCCATTTGCTGGGCGGTGACTTGCGCTTCTTGGAGCAGTTCTAATGTTGATTTCCTACCGCTGGCTGGCGAGACATGTCGACCTCGACGGCATCGATCCCGAAACCCTCGCAAACGATCTGACCCTCTCGACAGCAGAAGTCGAAGGCGTCGAAGCCTTCGCCCCGCATTTGTCCGATGTGCGCGTTGGGCTTGTCGTCTCCCGCGAACCGCACCCCGACGCCGACAAGCTCTCATGCTGCACAGTCGACGTCGGTGACGGTGAGCCTCTTTCGATCGTCTGCGGCGCACCCAACGTCGCCGCTGGCCAAAAGGTTGCCGTCGCGACGGTCGGAACTGTTTTGCCCGGCGACTTCAAGATCAAGAAGTCAAAGATTCGAGGCGTCGAGTCTCGCGGCATGATCTGCTCCGAGCGCGAGCTCGAACTCGGCGACAACCACGACGGCATCTGGGTTCTGCCCGAAAGCTGTGAAGTGGGTGCTCCGGTTGCCGCAGCACTCGAAATCGACGACTGGATCATCGAGATCGACAACAAGTCCCTCACCCATCGCCCCGACCTCTGGGGCCATCGCGGTATCGCGGCGGAAGTTGCGGCCATCTACAAGCGTGCACTGAAGCCGCTCGACACTTCGCTCCCGACTCTTGGCAGCGCCGACGCTTTCCCCGTACGCGTCGAATCCGACGCGTGCAGTCGCTACCTGGGTCTTTCGATTGACAATGCGAAGGCCCTGCCCTCGCCGCGTTGGCTGCAGATGCTTCTGCTCGCCGTCGGCCAGCGCCCAATCGACCAACTCGTCGATCTTTCGAACTTCGTCATGCTCGACATTGGCCAACCCAATCACACCTTCGACGCGACCGCACTTTCAAGCGAAGGCATCGTCGTGCGGGACGCACGCGAAGGCGAAACCCTCACGACCCTCGACGGAGAAGTGCGCACCCTCAAGACGAGCGATCTGCTCATCTGCTCGGGAGACGAGCCCGTCGCCCTGGCCGGCATCATGGGCGGCGAAGCCTCAAAGGTCGGTGAAGACACCAGCCACCTATTGCTTGAGATCGCGACTTTCCATCCAACCGTGGTCCGGCGCACATCGACTCACGTGGGACTGCGTACCGACGCATCCTCGCGCTTCGAAAAGAATCTCGACCCGACGCTGCCCGAAAAGGCGGCAGGGCATTTTGCTCGTTTGCTCACATTGCTTCAGCCCGACGTGCAGTTCCCGGCCGCATTGTCCGACGTCGGCACGTGGAGCGACCCGGCCACAACGATTGCGATGCGCCCCGCCCGCGTGCGAACGGCTCTCGGCAAAGACTTGAGCGACGAAGAGTGCGAAGACATTCTCACGCGCCTCGGCTTCAGCGTGAAGCGAGCTGGAGACGCATTTGAAGTCGGCGTTCCCTCTGCCCGCGCCACCAAGGACATCACGATCGAACAGGATCTCATCGAAGAGATCGGCCGCATCTATCGCTACGGCAACATCGAAGAGCGCCCGCTCGTTGCCGCGATTGCTCCGCCAATGCGCGACCCGCGGCGTTTGATGGTTCGCAAGATCCAGGATCGTCTCGCAGGTGTCGCACGCTTTCACGAAGTAATGAGTTACTCCTTCGTGCCCGATCGCATGGTCGAGCGTCTTGGCGAAAGCGACCTGCCCCATGTGCAGATCGCGAACCCGATTGACCAGAGCCAATCGCGTATGCGGCGCAGCCTCGCGCCCTCGCTGCTCGAGCGCCTCGAAAGCAATCGACGTCAACGCGACGAGGTACTGCTTTTCGAGATCGGCAAGGCTTACCACCCGGAAGCGGGAAGCGAACAAGGCGAACCCAAAGAAGTGCATCGCGTAGCACTTGCCTGGGCCGCGCCTCCTCCGGGCAAAAAAGCAGCCTTCAATGACAACTCGTTTGCTCGCCTGCACGGCGTTGTGGTCGACCTTCTTCACCATCTTGGAGTCGAAGCGCCCAGCTACACCGCCTCGGCTTCGGACGAAGCCAATGCAACTCCCAGTTGGGCCCACCCCGCTCGCGCACTGGCTGCAAGCTTCAAAGACGTCGAGGGTGTCGCCGTTCATCTGGGTACGCTCGAACCCGGCATCGCGCTTGACCTCGGCTTGAGTGGCGATCTCGAAAGTGATGTCGCGGTTGCCGAGATCTCCATTGACCACTTGCTCATGGCAAATGATCGGGGGCAGGACTATCGCGCCATCCCGAAGTTCCCCGGAGTCAAGGTAGACGTAGCCGTCGAGCTGCCGGCCGCAACGCAGGCGGCCGAGCTGGTCGCCGTGATCGAGAAGGCCGGCAAGGGCCAGGTAAGCGGCACCGAATTATTCGATGTCTACACCGGCGACAACATTGCCGATGGACAAAAGAGCCTGGCCTACCACGTGCTTTTGCAGTCGGAAAAGAAGACGCTCACCGACAAGGACCAGGCGAAGTTTTTGAAGCGACTCGAGCAAGGGCTCGAAACGATCAACGCGCGTCTGCGCAAGTAGCGGAAGCGAATCACCCAGCATGGAGATCGTCCTCGTCCACCCCGAGATCCCGCCCAACACGGGCAGTACTGCGCGGCTCGCCGCGGCGGTGGGTGTGCGCTTACACCTGATCGAACCGATTGGCTTCAGTCTCGAAAGCAAGTACTTAAAACGCGCCGGCCTCGACTACTGGCCCGACGTCGACATGCAGGTGCACCCCGACTGGAAGACTCTTACCAAGCAGCTCGAAGCCGATTCCGAGCGCAGCCTTGGCGAACGTCTGCGCCTCTTTACGGCTCGCAGTGGAACGTCGCTATTCGATGTGCCGTTTAGCGCGGACGATATCCTGGTTTTCGGGTGCGAATCGAAGGGGCTTCCGCCTGAGCTACTTACGAAGTACTCCGACAACCATGTGCGCGTTCCCATGCGCAATGGAGTCCGCAGTCTCAACCTCGCCAGCACTGTCTGCCTCGGGGCGTACGTCGCATTGAATGCTGCCGATGAGATCGCGTCTCTCGATCAAAGCT
>JBLHOB010000075.1:0-9180 GCA_047619425.1 Myxococcota bacterium | reverse complement strand
TGCAACCGACGCAAAGATTTCTTGCATCAGCGGCTTCGTCCATGTCTGCTTTGACAATGCCTCAAGAGAAGTCGCAGAATTCGACGCTTCGAGTTCGGCGACAACCTCGGTCTTATCTTCCTCCAACCCTGCTTCGCCTCGCCCTGCAAGCAGGTCAATGGCAATGATCAGTACGAGACAACTCACTGCGGCCAAAATACGTCGCATCATGCCAGCACCTTCGTCGTAAGAACAGGACACGGCGCCAGGCGAACGGTGCGTTCGGCAACACTGCCGAGTAGCAAGTGAGCGAGCCCCGTAGTCCCTCGGGTGCCCATCACGATGAGATCCGATTCGATATCCGATGCGACCTCGACAATTTGTGTCGCGGGATCCCCGCGCCGCACAACGCTGTGAACCGAGAGTTCTTTTGGACAGAACTTCTCCTGCCACTCTTGAAAGTATTCGACAGCCGAGCGCTCCATCTGCATGCCAAAGTCAGCGGGCAGCGCGGGCCCATAGGGCGGAAGAAGCGCCATCGACTCGGGGTAGACGTGTACGAGATGGAGCTTTGCATCAAATTTCTTCACCAGGCCGAGTGCCAGCAGCAGAGCCGCCTTGCTATGACTGGAGAAGTCGACGGGCACGAGAATTGAACTGAACGTCATGGCTCTATTTTTCCTTCCGAATGAAATGCGTCGCAAACGCGCGCGGTACATCGACGGTAAGAGCAAGGTGCGTGCCAGACGTTAAGAACGAGCAGAGACGCTGCAGAGCGGATTGGAAGTCGTTTTATCCGCGTAAAAAACCCCGAAGTGTGTCACACGGCCTCAACTGCGAGGCCCTTTGCCACATGTAATATTTTGCCGCATCCGTTCGTGTCGCGATGACACGCTGCGTGCTCAAGACGCGAAAGATCTCAGGCGAGCTACCGAGCCGCCAACGCGTGAGCAACGGCGCGACGCCCTATGGCGATCGCTTCATTAGCGCGATCAAACTCGAGCAAGCCGAAGTCCTGAAGGCGCGGCGTAATTAACAACTCGGGCGGATCTCCCGCCAGACGGCTGCGACCAATCCGGGTCTGCATGATGTTGATGCTGTTCGTGATGACTTCGTAAATGCTCGGTGTCGCGGGACCGCTCGGCTCGGCACTCTCCTCAAAGCCAAACTGGTCGAGCAAGTCCGCGGCGATCCCCTGAAAGCCCGAAATGAACCTCGCCGCGCGCGGAGACGAAAGCAACCCACCGGCGCCCTTGATCCCCACTGGCGCGAGCGGCAAGGCATCGTCGTCCAGAGCGTCAATCACCGCACGCACAAGAACTCCATCGGCCTCTTTGCGCTGCTCGATTTCATTTACTTCCGGCTCGACAACACCGGGTTGCTCAATCGCGGAAAACCTTCGGCCCAAGAGCGTTGTATTGAGATCCACCGCAATTACCGAACGCGCCCCCATCGCTCGACACAGCGAAACGGGCACCGGATTTACTAGGCCTCCGTCTACCAACCAGCTGTCATGCAAATACTCGGGCTTCACGAGACCGGGTAAGGCAATTGATGCTCGCAGAGCCGCCATCAGTGAGCCGTCACGCAACCAGACTTCCCGCCCGGTCGAAAGGTCGGCGGCGACCGCCGAGAACTGACGGGGCAGCGATTCGATCGGACGGTCGGGCAGATGCTCAGAGAGCGCATCAAAGATTTTGCGCGTCCTGAGTAGCCCGCCGCGAAGGGTCGGGTCGAGGTAGCCCATGATCTGCCTGCGATCGAGCTTGCGCACCCAGCTCTCAAAAGCATCGAGTTGATTTGCCGCATAGAAGGCCCCGACGACCGCCCCCGCTGACGAACCCGAAACGATCTCGGGCTCAATACCTGCTTCATTCAAGGCGCGCAGCACGCCGATATGCGACCAGCCCCGCGCCGCGCCACTGCCCAATGCCAAACCGATAGGTCGCTCGAAGTCGATGTCCATTCTTCGGCAAGCATGCGGGAGGTAGCCGCTCGCGTCCATCCGTTGAGCGAACGAGCGCGTTGCGGGACGTAAAAGTGTGGCGCTTTCGAACCTTCGGCCACGAGTTGAGGCAACGGGGCTCACCGGCGGTCAGAAGCGCAGCGCAGCACGCCTAGAAGCTGGCATCGGGATTGCAACGCCTATGAGTCGAAACGACGACGCACCAGTTGGTGCGTCCTGAAGCGCGTAGCCAACCATACAGGGGACGGTCGCGAGGCTGCGCGAAAACCGAAAATGAGCCAACTGCAATCTTAAAAGGAGCAAGAGCCATGATCGATATCCGCGAGAAAGTCGAAAACGAATTCAACACCGCACGACAGGTCCGCGACGAACTGCGCCTGCAGGTTCACCTCGCAAACGCCGAATTGCGCGAGCAGTGGGACAAGCTCGAGGGAGGCTGGCAGCACCTGGAAGGCCGGCTGAAGGTCCTTGGCAACGAATCCGACGATGTAGCTGAGGAAGTTGGAGAGACTCTGCACGTCCTCGCAGAGCAGCTTTCAGAGGGGTACCGGCGCATTAAGACGCTTATCTGATTTGCTCTGCCCGTCCGCGGGACCGCCGAAATCACCACACGAACGACCACTTGAACAGGAGCAACACCATGGACATCAATAACATCGTCGTACCGATCGACTTTTCGGAAGGCTCCCTCGCAGCACTCAAAGCCGCGGAAGATCTTGCGCGAAAATTTGGCGCCAAGCTTCACCTGTTTCACAGCCACCCCATCAACTTCGCCGCCAGCTCGCCCTACGCGCCGGTGTTGCCGCCGTACTACTTTGAGGATCTGACCATTGCGGCAAAGAACCAGCTTCACGACTGGCGTCTCAAGCATTGCGATGACGACCTGCAGGTCGACGAACACCTGAGCGAACTGCCCGCCGCTGTTGCCATCGTTGAGTTCGCCGGAATCCTACCCGCCGACTTGATCGTCATCGGAACCCGCGGTTTGACGGGCCTCAAACACGTCTTGCTCGGGAGCGTCGCCGAACGTGTCGTGCAACGCGCACCTTGCCCTGTGATGAGCGTGAAGTCTGCTGAGCAGCACGCAGAAGCCTCACACCTCCAGGCCCAGTCCGATCATGCGATGGAAGGCTGGGTGGTCTAACCGAAGACCAGCACGCGGGTGTTGATCGAGATCGCCGTGGAGGTACGACGGCTTCAAGGAAAACCCGATGACGAAGAAGACTCTGCGCCTCCCCAAGGCAACGTGCGAACAACCCGACTGTGCGCTGAAGCGTGCACGTATGAATGTGCCAAGAGTTGCTGAAATCCTGGTTCGCGCACTTTCCAAAGAAGATTCGATCGATCGCCTGCGAGAACACGAGCGAATCACCCCGCGCGGCGCGTGCGTTGAGTGCGCAAGTCGCGTGGTGCGTGGGCTCCAACCCTTGATGACGATCGCCGAACACGAGCGCCAAGCACAAAACACCTCGGACTCACCAGAAAAGCATCTGCGCGGCTAGCGCCTCAAGACCTTGCGGCCATTGGCCCAGAGGAGAACACTGCATGCACGATGACACCCGCCGAAGATCTCGCACAACTCCTCGCTTTCTTTCGCATCGAAGCCGATGACCTCGAAGCCCTCGCCGAGTTGCGCCCCGTGTTCGAGCTGCACTCCGACGCAATGGTCGAACGGTTCTATGAGCACCTTGACCGCTTCCAGGAAACCCGTGAGATGCTTGCCGATTCAAACGTGCGAGATCGCCTGCGCACAGCACAGCGGGCCTACCTCATGAGCCTCACCGACCCGGTCATCGACCTCACCTATCTCGAACAGCGCAGTGTCATCGGCATGGTTCACGAAAAGGTCGGCTTGAACACGCGCTGGTATCTCGGTGCGTACTCGCTGTACTTCGGCACGTTGATGCCTCTGATCGCCGACCATCTCGGCGACGACTCTGCCGCGATGCAGAAGACCATCATCGCACTCGAGAAGCGTTTGCTGTTTGATGCCGAGCTGGCGATTCGTCAGTACATCGATCGTCGTGAGCTTGAACTACGCACGCTCAACCAACAATTGCGCGCCGAAGGGAAATCTCTCACCCAAGAGGTCGAGGAGACCCACGACGATTTGCGAAAAAGCGAGGTTCGCGCCCAGGCCGCGGAACAGCTCGCGTCGACCGCAACCTTGATCAGTGGTCTCGCGCATGAAATTGGCACACCGATGGGCGTGATACGTGGACATGCGGAAGCACTCGGTGGAGCGGTCGAAGGCGAACGAGCCTCTTGGCGGCTCAACATGATTCTCGAACAGATCGATCGCATTACGGGCATTATCCAAGCCCTGTTGAATATGGCTCGCCCCAGAGAAACGCTGCGCACCGCGGTTGACCTTCGATCATCTCTCGACGACACCCTCGGCTTCCTGACCGAAAAAATCCGGCAACGACAGGTACTCGTCACGAAAGACTACGCTGAGATCGAGACGATCAATGCCGACTCCGAGAAGCTCCAGCAGGTATTTCTCAACCTCTTGATCAACGCGGTTGATGCGATGCCCAACGGCGGTGACCTCGCGCTTTCAATTGTCGAATCAGACACTGGCGTGCGGATCCACATCCGCGATACCGGCTCGGGCATGTCTCCAGCCGAGTTGCGGAGCGTCTTCGATCCGTTCTTTACCACCAAGGCCGCGGGCCGAGGCAATGGCCTCGGACTCGTCGTCGTGAAGGGCATCCTCGACGAACACGAAGCCAGCATCCAGGTTACGTCGGAGCCCGGCGTTGGCACCGAGTTCACGCTCGAGTTTCCGTACCCCAGTTAGAGCCGCCAGGCGCTTATCCACCGCCGCGCCTCAGGCAGAGCCCTCAGCCACCTCGCATTTACATATGTGGCAATTTGCCTCATATTGCGAGATGGTGTGTACGAATGTCTCGTCCGCTTCCTTCTAGCGCTCCTCACAACCATCTCAGTTGGCACAATCTATGCTCTTAACACAGCCCATGACTACAAATACCCGACGAATTTTGGTGGTGGACGATGATCAAGCCATGCGCGAAATGGTGGTGGCCCTGCTCGAGGATGCCGGCCACTTCGCGGCTGGAGCAGACGGAGCAGACAGCGCAGTCGAGCAATTGAAAGAGAGCGACTTCGACGTCGTGCTTTCGGACGTTCGCATGCCCGGGCGCTCGGGCCTCGAGTTGCTCGGAGAAGTCCGCGAGCTACGCCCCGAGACTCCGATCGTGCTGATGACCGCATTCGGATCCATCGACTCTGCCGTCGAAGCGATGCTCGCCGGTGCCTTTGACTACATCACCAAGCCCTTCAAACGCGACGCCGTATTGGTAAGCCTCGAGCGCGCATTTGAACATCGCAACCTTCAGCAAGAAAACCGCAGACTGCGTAAAGCCGTCGACCGCACCTCATCCTTTGGCGAGATGATCGGTGCCAGTGACGGTATGCGTGAAATCTTCGCGATGATCCGCAAAGTCACAGACAGTCGCGCCAGTGTTCTCATCACGGGCGAGAGTGGCACGGGCAAAGAACTCGTCGCACGCACGCTTCACTATTCGGGGGCACGGGCAAAGCAACCTTTCGTCCCGATCAACTGCACCGCAATTCCAGAAGGTCTGATGGAGAGCGAACTCTTCGGCCATGTTCGCGGCGCGTTCACTGGCGCAGTGAGCACCAAGCGTGGCTTGTTTGAAGAAGCTAACGGTGGCACGATTTTCCTCGACGAGATTGGGGACATGAGCGCCGGCTTGCAGAGTAAGTTGTTGCGCGTCTTGCAAGATCGCGAGATCCGCCAGGTAGGAGGCACGCAGAGTCGCTCGATTGACGTACGCGTAATCGCAGCAACCAATTGCGATTTGCGCGAGAGCATCAAGCAGGGGACGTTCCGCAAGGATCTCTTCTACCGGCTCAACGTGATTCCGATTGAGATCCCGCCCCTGCGCGACCGCCCTGTAGACATCCCACTACTCGCCGAGGCTTTCCTGCGTAAGCACGGCGACGGGCGTCGCCTCACCTTGAGCGCGGCAGCACACGCACGACTCGCGACGTCAACGTGGGAGGGCAACGCGAGAGAACTCGAAAACGTGATCGAACGCGCGATCGCCTTTTCGGAGAGTGATGAGTTGGGAATCGAAGACATTCTCGAATCAAACGAACCCAGGGGAGAAAATTCGCCCGGGTCATCGGGACAGTTCCTCGTCGACGCCGCCGAACGAGAGCTCACCTTGGCTGAAGTCTCAGAGCAGTACACCAACCAGATTCTGCAGCGCACCGGGGGCAATAAGGCGCGGACGGCAAAGATCCTCGGCATCAACCGCCGCACGCTGTACCGCCGCGGCTTTGGTGCCAATAACGGTGCCGGTAACGGTGCCAATAACGGTGCCGCCCAGGTGATGACCGACGAGCTCTAGGGCATTGCGACAAAACGCCCCATGCGCGCGCATGGCGACATCTCGCCACGGACCTATTGCCGCAGTTCTAAGAAGGCTTTCTACGATCGCGGCGCGCGACAGCCTACGTAGCGTTAGATAACCCTCGGCTGGCTTCGATCGCCAAATCGAAGCCGGCATGAAACCTGCAAGTTCTCCTTAAAAGAAGGTCGCCCCGGCATTCGGTGGCGACCTCAACAGAGGGGATCAACTCATGGCTAGAGGATACAAACCGGAAGAACTCGCAGAGCGCGCTTTCTACCTATCGCTCGCAGGTATCGCGGTTCAGGTAGTCGTAATCGTATTGCTGATCTTCTAACAGCAAACTTCGCGACGTACCTCGTCTGACAATGCCAACCTCAGGCAATCTTGCGAGACCATGGTTCGGGGTCCATTGACCGAGAGACGTACAGGCTTTGACTTCGTCAGCGCCCGAACGCCCTCGATCAGTTAAAGCGGATGAGCGCCGTGCCGGGCGTTGTATTCTTGCCTTTGGCGTTGTTCACATAGAGTTCGAGTTCGACCAACTTCTCGCCGCCCTCCTCCCACTTGCGCAAGACCGTGCCGCCAAGAGTCATCTCTGAACCAGGCAGATCCATCCCGCGGTACTGACACGCGATGTTCTTGATCCGCCCCTGATGCTCGAGCCAGTTGGACACCAGTTCGCCCAGCGATGCGTACTTGTATCGGCCGTGGACAATGATCGACCCAATCATCTTCGATTGCGGAAATGCGAAATCGTGATGCAACGGGTTGAAGTCACCACCACCGGCGGCGTACTTGACGAGTTGAGTCACGCCCGGGTTCTTGACGAGTTCGGGCAGTGCATCTCCAACGTTTACTGAATCCCATGAGATCGGCATGATGAATCCTTTGAGGTCTTCTTTAGTCTTGGGCCCCACCCGCTGTGGAAGCTGAGATGCGGCGCTTGAAATTGGCGAGATATTTCGTGCGAGTCGCGAGCTAGTAAAAAATCGCCTGACCGCGCTGCACCGCGACCAATACACCGTCTTGGTTTACGACGCGGGTTTCCTGAGTCGAGATCAACATCGTGCCCGTCGACTTCCCCTCTCGAGTGGCAAGGTCGACAACACTCGACGTCACCGTCAACGTGTCGCCTGCGCAGATGTCGGCGTGGTAGTCGGTCTCGGTGCCGCCGTCGAGCAGATTGGGCAAACCGTGATCGAGTGATGGGCCGCTGTCCTTCGGGCCGCTAAAGGTGTCGCTCGACTCTCCGGGAATAAAGATCGGCGTCCCCAGATACGTCGGCGGACACGGCAAGCTTCGATAACCGGCCGCCTTGGCGGTCGGCTCGTCGAAGTAGACCAAGTCCGTATAGCCCACGCCGCGCGCAAACCCGCGCACGCTCGTAGTCGTTACTTCGTGTGTCCACGGTGCGGACTCAACGCCAATGACAGATCGCATCTCATCGGTAATTTCAAAATTCTCAGCCATCTCTTCCTCTTCGATTCGAATGGGTTGTCGCTCGGTGAAACGAAAATATCGAACAGCGATGCCCAACGCCCGCAAGCTTGCGTCAGGAGACGAGCATGCTCGAAACTCGGTAGGTGACGAAGGCACCTGTCCAGGCGAGAGCGAGCATGTAGGACAGTGCAAACATCGGCCACTTCCAGCTGCCGGTCTCCCGCGCCATCACAACGATCGTCGACGTGCACTGCAGCGCGAACACAAAGAACACCAATAGCGACAACGCGACAGGCAGGTTAAAGACCTTCTCACCTGTACGCGGGTCGACGTCGGCCTTGAGAGCGCCGCGCAGTCCATCAAAGTTTTCGGTATCACCGACCGCATAGATCTGCGCGAGGGTCGCGACGATCACCTCGCGAGCAGCGAAACTTGCGATCAAACCAACGCCGATCTTCCAGTCATAGCCAAGCGGCGCGATCGCTGGCTCGATCGCTTTGCCGATCTGCGCGCCATAACTCGCTTCGAGATTGATCTGTGCCTGAACGGCCGGCGTCGCGCCGGGTACCAAGTCGGCCTTAGGGAAGTAGAGCAGCGCCCAGATGATGACCGAGGCGACAAACACAGTCGTGCCCGCACGGGTCAAGAATGCTTTTGCGCTGCGCATTACCTGTGAAGCGAGCAAGCGAGGCGCTGGAAAGCGGTACGGCGGCAGTTCCATGTAAAAGGTAGAGACATGTCCCTTGATCACCGTGGCCTTGAGCAATGCAGCCGAGATGATCGCGGTCACGGCACCGAGGACATAGAGGGCGAACATCACCAAGCCCTGCACCCCGAGGCCCAAGCCAATGGAGGTTGCCGGCACAAAGGCGGCGATCAGTAGGGTGTAGACCGGCAAGCGTGCCGAACAGGTCATGAAGGGTGCCACGAGAATTGTGGCGAGGCGGTCGCGAGGGTTTGGGATCGTGCGTGCAGCCATGATGCCCGGCACCGCACAGGCATAACACGAGAGCAGCACGATGAATGAGCGGCCCTGCAGGCCGAACCAACCCATCACGCGATCGACGACAAACGCCGCACGCGCCATGTAACCAACGTCTTCAAGAAAGTGAATCATCGTAAAGAGGACCACGATCTGTGGCACAAAGATGACCACCGAGCCCACGCCCGCGATCACACCGTCGGTCAGAAGATCGGTGAGCAAGCCCTCGGGCAGGACGTCGCGCGTCAGCTGCCCCAGGCTGGAAAACAAGCCGTCGATGGCGTCCATCGCAGGCACTGCCCAAGTGAAGATACTTTGAAAGACGAACAGCATGACGGCCACGAAGATCAAGCCGCCCCAAACCGGGTGTAGCAACACGCGGTCAATACGATCCGTGCGCTCGTCGC
>JBLHOB010000074.1:0-9209 GCA_047619425.1 Myxococcota bacterium | reverse complement strand
GCCGCGCCGATGGTGCAGAAAGTTATGGCGCGCTACTTCGAAAAGAAAAAGGCGAAGGCGGCAAAGGCGGAGTTGGACGCCGCCGAAGAGGGCGGGGCCGAAAGCGCGCCGACTGCTCCGGCGGCTGCTCCTGAGGGCTCGCGAATTATTGAGAGCGGCACGGCTAGCACCATCAATAACAACGCCGCGACGCACACCGCGGTCGTTCAACCTGCAGCCCTCGCGGTCGCACAGCGAAGTGTTGCGAGGGCGCCGCGATGAAAATCGATCGTCGTTCGCTGCAATATTTCGACTGGGTGTTCTTAGCCATCGCGACACTGCTTCTCTGCTTTGCGTTCGTAAACCTCACATCCGCGACCAACTCGGGTGTTGAAGGCGGCATGTCCGACGTCGTGCGGCGCCAGGGGCTCGTGGTTGGTTTTTGTACGGCGGTGATGATCGTCATCTTGATGATCGACTATCGACACTTCGAACGATTCGCTTTGCTGCTTTACGCCGCGAGTCTCGCATTGCTTGTCGCGACCTTGATCGTTGCACCCGAAACCCGCGGCGCCCGGGCCTGGTTGTTTGAAGGACGCGTACAGCCTTCAGAATTTGCCAAGATCACTCTCGTTCTCGTGATGGCTCGTCACTTTCATCGCAACCCGCCCGAGCCCAACGCGGGTTTGCGCCAACTGGTTCGTCCGCTGCTGATCGCCGCACCCCCGGTCGGGTTGATCCTCGCGCAAAAAGACATGGGCGTTGCACTGTTGACCCTATTGGTTGCGCTGACGTTCTTGCCTTTCGTTCGCCTCTCCGGGCGGGCGTGGGCGGGCATCGTCGCTGCGGGCGTAGGCGCCCTCACGGCACTTTGGAGTTACGGCCTGAAGGGCTACCAGCAACAGCGGATCCTCGACTTTCTCGACCCCGAGCGCGACCCGCTCTCGTCGGGCTACCAGGCCATGCAGTCGCGCATCGCGGTTGGTGCAGGTGGGCTGTTCGGCAGTGGTTGGATGGAGGGGACGCAGACCCAACTGCGCTTTCTCCCCACGCAACACACGGACTTCATCTTCTCGGTGCTCGCTGAAGAGTGGGGGTTCGTGGGTAGCATCATCACGCTTTCATTATTTTTGAGCATGCTGCTTTGGGGGCTCTGGATTGCCTCCAACTCTAAAGACGGCTTCGGGGCGATGCTCGCAGTTGGCTTGGTGGGGACACTCTTTTGGCCCGCGGTGATTAACATTGCGATGGTTCTTGGTCTCGCGCCGGTGATTGGTGTGCCGCTACCGCTATTTTCCTACGGTGGCTCGGCGATGCTGTCGGCCTTTATTTCAATCGGGCTACTGCTCAACATCTCGATGCGTCGGTACCTCTTTTGAAAGACACGCAGGTCGCCGCTTTCTTCGACATGGACAAGACGATCATCGCGGAGAACTCGGGCTCCATCTTCTTTCGCGAAAGTTGGGAGCGAGGCGAAACCACGGTGTGGGATATCGCCAAAGGCGCGAGTGCGTACCTGCAGTACAAGTTCGGTGCGCTGGACGTCACGGCTTGGACGAGCGAGATGCTCAAAGGCCTCGACGGACAGTCCGAAGCGTTTATGGCCGAAGAGGGTCGGGTCATTTTCCAAAAGCGCATGCGGGCAACTATCTATCCCGAAGCCGAGCGCTTGATCCGCGAGCATCAAGAGAAGGGGCATGTGGTCGCGATCGTCTCGGGTTCGATCCGATGTCTGGTTGAGCCGCTGGCCGAATACCTCGATGTGCCGCACGTGCTTTGCACGGAGCTTGAAACCATCGACGGCGTGTTCACGGGTAAGTGCATCGAGCCCGTTTGCCTTGAAGAGGGCAAGGTTCACTGGATGCGTGACTTCATCGCGGAGCACCGCGTCGATCTCGTGCGCAGTTGGTTTTACAGCGATTCGATATCCGATTTGCCGGTACTCGAACTGGTCGGCCATCCCGTTGCCACGAACCCCGATCCATTGCTTTATCGCACAGCCAACCGACGCGGCTGGCCAGTGCGATTGTTTAAGGCTCCGTAGTTTTCGCTCGTAGCTCGCCATCTACATCGTCACTGTCATCCGTTTAGGCCTCCGCCAATGCGGCGAAAACGATCGGCGAGAGAATGGAAAGCATCGCGTCAATTTCTTCGTCTTTGGTGTTGAGCGCGGGCATGAAGCGCAATACGTCGGGGCGCGGCGCGTTGATGAGCAAGCCCGCACCCTGACACTGCGCAACGATTTCAACAGCCACGGGCTTTGGCAACGTCATTGCGATGAGATGTCCGCTGCCTCGCACATCGGTGCCAGGTGTTGTTGAGGCGAGCCCATTTAGGCCCTCCCACAGCCGTCTTGCACTGCTCGCGGTTGCCGCGACAAAAGCCGGGTCACACAGCTGCTCTAGTACCGCGAGCCCAACTGCAGCCATCAACGGGTTGCCGTTGTAGGTGCCTCCCTGATCGCCGGATTCAAAGCAGCTGATGCTCTCCTGCGCGAGCAACGCAGCGAGCGGCACGCCACCGCCAATCCCCTTTCCGAGCGTCATGATGTCGGGCAGCAGCTCTTCATGCTGGTGGGCAAAGAGCGGGCCGGTGCGGCCCATCCCCGTTTGAATTTCGTCGAGGATCAAGAGCACATTGTTTGCACTGGCCACATCTCGCAACGCCTTTAGAAAGCCCCGCGGAGGCGCGACGACTCCCGCCTCGCCTTGAATAGGTTCGAGCATGATGGCCACGGTCTGCTCGCCAATTGCATTGGCGACGGCATCGATATCGCCAAATGGCAATCGCCTGAAACCGTCCATGCTCGGGGCAAACAAGGTGTCCCAGCCAGGCTTGTCGCTCGCCGCCATGGTGGCGAGTGTGCGCCCGTGAAAGGCTCCGGTGAAGGTGATGATTTCGTGCGCGCCGCCTTTTGCGGTCTTGCCCCATTTGCGCGCGAGCTTGATGGCGCCTTCGTTGGCCTCTGCACCGCTATTGCAGAAGAAAACTCGATCCAGGCCACTCTTCTTGCACAGCAATGCGGCGAAGTCGAGTTGGACGCGGTTGTGATAGGCCGGACTCGGGTTGATCAACGTCGCCGCTTGCACTGCCAAGGCATCTTGGATGAGCTTGGGCGCGTGTCCCAGGCAGTTCACCGCCCACCCCTGCACAAAGTCGAGATAGCGATTGCCGTCTTCGTCCCATAGCCATGAGCCCTTACCATTGACCATGACAGCGTCGGGCTTGGGCGTCGGTGAGAGTTGGTGCTTGGTGAGTGGGTTTTCTTGCGTGGCGGGTTTCGTAATCATCGTGACGATCTCCAGGTGATTTTGGCGCTCGATTATCGAGTGGAGATCGCCGGACTTTCCGAAACGCCTCTACCCGATATGGCCATTAGGGCCGTAGGGTGAGACGCGGAAAGAATTTGCTTCGTGGCTGCTGCTTGTTTTAAAGCGAGTCTACGAAGCACGGCCGCGCGGCCACCCGGTGTAAACCCGGACGGCGACGCAGCGAGGTGCTGCTGATGTTCATGACGGTGATTGAAATCAAAGTGGTCATCAGTCTTGTCTTAGACCTTACTCGCAAACGTGCGCGACGGGGCGGCCCCATCGCACACGTGAATTGCAAAGTTCTTGCTCGCGACAGCGTTTTTGCCGCGGCGGTGTTAAACGAGCTTGTCGAGCATCTCGACGAAGTCAGCCTTGGGGCGTGCGCCCTGGAGCTGCTGGACCACTTGTCCGCCCTGAAACGCTAGGACGGTCGGGACGGCGCGCACACCGTACTGGCCCGGGGTGCCGGGAGAGTTGTCGATGTCGACCTTTACGATCTTCACGCGACCATCGTAGGTCTCAGCGAGCTCTTTTAGGACCGGGGCGATCTGCTTGCACGGCCCGCACCACTCGGCCCAGAAGTCAACAATGACGGGAATGTCAGAGTTAAGCACCTCAGCTTGAAAAGTTGCGTCGGTTGCGTCGATGATGGTGGCCATTCTGTCTCCTCGGTTCTCGCAGTGAGTGTGGTTACGCAGTGACTGTCGTTTCCGGTCGACAGTCGTCAAGGGCGCGCAGCGATCGCGTATGTTCGTTGCGTTGAGTTCTAAATTGAGAATTGAGTATATAGCCCGCATTTTGTGGCCGTGCTGCCAAGGGCCAAAGGTGGCGGCGAAATTGCTCGATCGTGTCTCAGCGACTCGGTATCTTCCCCGCAGGCGATAGCATAATCAAATAACGGGTGGGGTCGCGGGCCGATGACAGAAACCGCAGACAGGGTACAACGGGCATTTGCGAAGAGCGTTGAGGTCAAACAGGCCACGGCGCTTGAGTGTGCCGACGCGATTGGCGCGGTGGCGGAGCGACTTGTCGCTTGCTTTGCCGCCGGCGGCAAGGTCCTGCTATTTGGCAACGGAGGCTCTGCCGCAGACGCGCAGCACATTGCGAGCGAGTTTGTGGGCCGATACGTCAGCGATCGTCCAGCGCTCCCCGCGATTGCATTGACGTCGAACAGCTCGGAATACACCGCGATCGGGAATGACTACGGATTTGAACACGTTTTCGTGCGTGGCGTCGAAGCCCACGGTCGCCAGGGAGATGTTGCGATCGGCATCTCGACCTCGGGTGACAGCTCAAATGTGTTACACGCCATCGCGGTGGCGAAAGAGCACGGCCTCGTGACCGTCGGTCTGTTGGGCAAGTCCGGCGGTAAGTTGGCGACGGCAGTCGACTACGCGGTGACCGTGCCGAGCGATCAAACTCCGCGCATCCAGGAAGCGCACATTACAATCGGCCACATTTGGTGCGAACTCGTCGAGGCAGAGCTCTTCCCCGAGGTTGCGCAATCGTGACCAGGCGCATCAGGCCGATCGATCGGTCGAAGGTCAAGACCATTGCCGCGCGAAAGCGCCCGAGCAAGGTTGGGGTCGGCGACGAGGCGAGTCTTTACACCGAAGGTTCTTCATTCAACGATTTTCTCGCCGGCCTGCCCGACGTGCTCGGCGCAAAAGATTTGGGCGAGATCATCGCCGCGTGGGCGAAAGCGTGGAAAGGCGACACTGGCGTTCTGTGGGGCTTTGGGGCCCATTTGATCAAGGTTGGACTCGCCCCGGTGGTGGTCGACTTGATGGAGCGCGGTGCGATTACGGCCATCTTCATGAACGGCGCTGGCTGTGTTCACGATCTCGAACTCGCGATGATGGGTCGCACCAGCGAAGAAGTGGGGGCCGGACTCGATGATGGCTCCTTTGGCATGGCGCGCGAGACCGGAGAGCACTTGAACGCCGCCATCAATGCGGGGGCGGAAGAGGGCCTCGGAATGGGCGAGAGCATTGGACGTGCGATCGCGGCCAGCAAGTTTCGTCACAGAGATCGCTCGGTGCTCGCCTGTGCTTCGCGACTCGGGATCCCCGCCATGGTTCACGTCGCGATTGGGAGCGACATTCATCACATGCACCCCAGCGCCGACGGTGCTGCCCTTGGCGCGACGAGTTATCGCGATTTCGAAAAGCTCGCTTCCGTTGTTGCAGGGCTCGATCGCGGCGTTGTGTTCAACGTTGGTTCGGCGGTGATTTTGCCCGAGGTGTTTTTGAAGGCACTCTCCCTCGCGCGCAACCTCGGAAACCCCGTCAAGCGCCTCACAACGGTGAACCTCGACTTTATTCGCCACTACCGTCCGCAAGTAAACGTCGTCGAGCGTCCGACGCGACTGGGCGGGAAGGGGTACTCGCTGGTGGGCCAGCACGAGATTTTGGTGCCGCTGCTTTCCGCGGGAGTGATTGAAGCCAATGCCAAGAAAGCCCCGCGAAAGAAACGCAAGTAGCGAAGATTACGACAGCAACTCGGCGGCTCACTGCTCTACAGTGAAGCTTTCCGCGTCCACTCGGGCGCTGCTTTGAGGATGACTTTGTGGGTCGGATCACGTTGATCGAAGGCGACATTGCCGAGCAGGATGTGGATGCAATCGTCAATGCGGCCAACAGCGACCTCGTTCTCGGTGCCGGTGTGGCGGACGCCATCAAAAAAAGTGGTGGCCCCTCGATCCAACGAGAATGCGACGCCATTGGGCCGATCGCGGTTGGCGGCGCGGCACTGACTGGGGCCGGTGATCTCGTGGCGCGTCACGTCATTCACGCCGCTGGCATGGCACCCGGTGGCAGCGCAAATGAACAGACTGTTTGCGATGCGCTGCGGGCCTCGTTTCAAATCGCCAATGAGAACGGTTTTCAGAGCATTGCGGTCCCGGCAATCGGCACGGGTGTCGGCGGCTTCTCGGTGCAGCGCTGCGCCGAGGTGTCCCTTGGGCTGGCAGGCGAGTGTTTGGCTGGACAGACCTCCCTAGAGGAGATCCGGTTTGTTTTGTTTGGCGAGCCGGCATTTCGCCTATTTGAGATGGTCAACGACGCCGCCAAGGTCGCGGCACAGATGGAGCGGCTCGCGAAGCTTCGAGAACGCGAGTAATCCCGCGTACTTCCGGCGCGACGAGCCATCCAATCCTATACTCAGCCGCTGCTTTTCCGTCCGCGCGATTTGGCCGGTGAGCGTTCAATGTTAGGGTGCCAATGGACGATTGTGATCGACATGGAGTCGGGAATTGATTGAGTTTCATCAACTTGCGGCGGCGCTTTATCTCGCCGCTGGGATCGGAGCCCTTGTGGGCTTGGTTCTCCCGTCACCCCGCATGAATCGCGGTGCGAGGTGGGGCCTGGTGCTGGGTGCCGTCGTGCAGGCGTTCGCCTTTGCGACGCTCCATCGCGTTGAAGCCCCGTCCATTACGTCTCTGCCAGTGGTTCTCGCCTCAAGCGCCTGGATGACGGTCGTCTTTGCCATGTTGTTGACGACCCGGGTCCGACTGCCCGGGCTTGCCGCCGTAGTTGGGCCCATGGCATTCGTATCGGTTTTTGTCGCTTCTCTCGGCTGGAACGCCGGCGGCGAACTCTCGCTAATCGAAGCCGGCCCTTGGCCCCACGTGCATGTGCTGCTCGCAAGCGGTGGGCTCGCACTGCTCGGTATTGCGGGCCTCGCGGGGTTGTTTTTTTTACTCGAACACCGTCGCCTCAAGGCGAAGCCACCCGTCGCTTCTCGGGTGCGGCTGCCTTCACTCGAAGCCCTTGATCGCGTAAACGTGGTTACGACGACCGTCGGGTTCACGATGCTGAGTCTCGGCATCGTCACGGGTATGGCTTGGTTGAAGCAAACCCAGGGCTCTGCGTGGATGGGAACCAGTCACGAGGCCTGGATGGTGATTTCGTGGGCCATTTATCTAGGACTGGTTTGCGCACGCTTTGCTGGACGCCAAGGTGCTCGGCAGGCCGCAGCTAGCGCGCTCGCTGGTTTTGCATTTTTGCTCTTTGGCATCGTAGGTGTCGGGGTGATGGGTTGAGAATCCTCCTCATCGGCATGAACCACCGCACGGCTCCGATCGAAGTGCGAGAGCAGTACGCGGCAAACGAACCCGCAGCGGCACTGCGCAAACTCGTATGTTGCGACGAGATCGAAGAAGCTGTTCTTGTCTCGACCTGCAATCGCGTCGAACTCGTGGTCACCACTCAAAACGTCGACGATGCCGTGCTCCGTATGCACCGCTTCTTTCGCACTGATCTCAATAGTGGCTCGAGTACGGCAGCCCAGCCGGCGGTTGATGAGATCACGTATCAACATCGCGACGGCGATGCCGTGCGGCACGTGTTTCGCGTTGCGTCTTCGCTCGACTCAATGGTCTTGGGCGAGCCGCAGATTCTCGGACAGATGAAAGACGCCTATCGGGACTCGGTGGCGAGTGAAGTTTGCGGCCCGGTCCTCTCGCGTTTGTTTCAGCGAGCTTTCGCAACCGCCAAGCGCGTAAAGAACGAAACCCGAATTGCTCAGCGCCCGGTGTCGGTTGCCCGGGTGGCAGTCGACCTCGCAGGGCAGATCTTCGAAGACATGGGTGAGAAGAATGCTCTACTGATTGGCGCCGGCGAGATGATCGAACTTTCGCTCTTGGCGTTGCAACGCCAGGGGCTGCGCAACATTCGCGTCGTGAACCGTACGCTCGCCAATGCCGAAGAGCTTGCCGCGCGCTTTGCGGCAACTCCGCACCGACTCGATGAGCTCGCGACACTGTTGCCTGACGCCGACGTCATACTGTGTTGCGTGGGGGGGGATCAACCGATCCTCGGCTATGGGGCCGTCAAGGCGGCGCTCGATACCCGCCGAAGCCGCCCGGCGTTTTTCATCGACATGGGTGTGCCGCGCAATGTCGATTCGCGCATCGAAGAATTGGACAATGCCTACGTCTACGACATGGACGACTTGCAGGGTGTCGCGGATGCAAACGTGGGCGAGCGACGTCGTGACTCGGACCAGGGCGAAGAAATTGTAAGCGAAGAGCAGTTGCAATTTGACAACTGGATGTCTGCGCTAAAGGCAGTGCCTACCATCCGTCACCTTCGCGCGCGTGCAGAGATGATCCGTACAAACGAGATCGATCGAATGGCGGGCAGGCTGCAGCTCGACGCAGCGCAGAGTGAAGGCGTTGCGGCGCTGACCCGAGCGATCGTCAACAAACTTCTCCATTCACCGCTCGCGCATTTGCGCAACGAAGTCGACGACGACGCGGGGGGGCGCTCGCTTGAAGCGGCACGCCAATTGTTTGCGCTCGACGACCAAACGGCCCCCGGTGCCGAGGCCGACGCCGCGTTGCGCGAGGAGGTGGAGCGCACTCGCTTGCTCGAAGCGGCCAAGCCCGGTTTTGGGTCACGACGAACCGACGTAGACCCCGCCGCGGCTTCCGATCGTAGAAAAAGCCCCAAACTTGATGAAGGCGACCAATGAGCACGATTCGCATTGCAACACGGGGCAGCGACCTCGCCCTCGCACAAGCTCGCTACATTGCGGGTCGGATTGAAAACGAACTCGGCACCAAGACCGAGCTTTTGGTGATCGAGACCAAGGGCGACAAGATTCTCGACGTGCCGCTTGCCGCGATTGGCGGCAAGGGACTCTTCGTCAAGGAAATCGAACAAGAGCTGCTCGATGGTCGCGCCGATGTTGCGGTGCACAGCGCGAAGGACTTGCCCGCGCAACTCGAGCCTGGACTAGTGCTTTCGGCGTTTCCCGAGCGTGTCGATCCACGTGACGCACTGGTCGCACGCGATGGCACTGCGACGCTCGCAACCCTGCGCGAAGGCGCGCGCATTGGAACCGGGAGCACCCGGCGCACGGCGCTCCTGCTGGCGCACCGCCCCGATCTCGAGATCGTTCCCCTGCGCGGCAACG
>JBLHOB010000073.1:0-9221 GCA_047619425.1 Myxococcota bacterium | reverse complement strand
AAATCGTTCACCAGCGCTTCGGTAAAGCCCTTCACGGCAAACTTCGCCGCACTGTACGAGGTGTGAGCGGTTGCCGGCCCCAGCGAGGCCCAAAATCCATTGACGCTGCTGGTGTTGATCAAATGGCCTTCACTGCTCTTGATCAATAGAGGGACAAACGCCCGGGAACAGAAATAAACCCCCTCCCAACACACACCAAACGACTTTTCCCACTCGTCGCGATCGTCGAGAATAAAGCTTCCCGCGCCCCCGATCCCCGCGTTGTTAAACACCAGATTTACGCAATCGGTTTTAAGGGTTTCCAAAACGTAGTCCCGAAAGGCAAGGACTTGAATCTCGCTGGATACATCGGCAACAAAGGCGATCACGCGAGTGCCGACAGGCGCGCCCTTCAGCGCGAGCTCTCGGCACTGCATCATATTCTCTTCCGAGACATCACACATCGCAACATCGCAGCCCTCGGCTGCAAGCTGCACAACCAATTCGCGTCCCATTCCGGTGCCGCCACCGGTTACCACTGCAATTTTATCCTGAAACGTGTTCATGGCTGCTCCCTCTTGACGTTCGCAGTGCGCACTCAGGTTCGATCGGCAGGGGCGCAGGATACACCGGTCACGATAGCGTTGCGATCACGTACGACGGCGTCTCATGGCCGCCAATTCATCTTCCACTCCAAGCGTCAGATGCAAACCATCGGCGGGTGTATCCAGGCAACACTCACGGACGGCTAGAGCCCGAGGAGCGAAGCAAAAACTCTACGACTGCAAAACTACACGCGCACCCAACCTTGAAGACTTTGAGGTCAACCGGTCGGACGCGACGAGCCAACTCTCGTCAGATGGCGCGTCAGGTTCGCGCTGAAGTCTTGTCGAACTACGAGCGGGCCATCTCCCGCAGAACTGTATGTAGAATGCCGCCGTTTCGGTAGTACTCGACTTCGACCGGGGTATCGATGCGACACAGGGTCGCAAACTCAACGACGGTGCCGTTGCTCTTGGTCGCCCGCACCCGAACGTCTTGTCGCGGGCTCAAGTTGTCATCGATCTCGATGTCGAACGTCTCACGACCGTCGAGACCCAGCGAAGCCGCAGTGTCGCCACTCTTGTAACAAAGCGGAAGAACACCCATACCGACCAGGTTGCTGCGGTGAATGCGCTCATAACTTTCGGCAATCACCGCTCGCACTCCGAGCAAAAACGTTCCCTTGGCCGCCCAATCGCGACTCGACCCCATGCCGTAGTCCTTGCCTGAGAGGACCACCAATGGTGTGCCCGCCGCCTTGTAGTTCTGCGCAGCATCGTAAATGAACGAGACTTCATTGGTGGTAAAGTCGGTCGTGTAGCCGCCTTCAAGTTCCGGCGTCAATTGGTTGCGGACCCGTACGTTGGCGAACGTGCCTCGGGTCATGATGCGATCGTTGCCGCGACGAGAGCCATAGCTGTTGAACATGTCGCGGTCGACCTTATTGTCCGCCAGGTAGGCGCCGGCGGGCGTGTCGGCTCCAATGGCTCCAGCAGGACTAATGTGATCCGTGGTGATCGAGTCACCGAGTTTCGCAAGGCAACGAGCGCCCGAAATCGCTGCGATCGGCGAGGTGTCTGGAGACAACCCCACAAAGAACGGAGGCTCCTGAACGTACGTGCTCGCCTCGTTCCACTGATACAGTGCACCTTCGCTCGTCTCAACAGCGCGCCACTCTTCGGAGCCCTTGAACACGTCTGCATATTTCGCGGCGAATTGCTCACGGGTTACAAACTCGCCAACCAATTGCGCGATCTCTTCCTGGCTCGGCCAGATGTCGGCGAGGGTGACTGGGTTTCCGTCCTTGTCGTTGCCGATGGAGTCGGTGGCAAGGTTGAGATCAACGGTGCCTGCGATCGCATAGGCGACGACGAGGGGAGGCGAAGCCAGATAATTGGCCTTGATGTCCGGTCCGATGCGTCCTTCGAAGTTGCGGTTGCCACTCAATACGCTGCAAGCAACCAGGTCGTTATCGATGATCGCCTTGCGCACAGGTTCGGGCAGGGGGCCACTATTGCCAATGCATGTCGTGCAGCCGTATCCAACCGTGTAAAAGCCAAGCGCTTCAAGATCTTCCGTGACCCCAGCTGCGTCGAGGTACTCGGTTACAACCTGAGAGCCCGGTGCGAGAGATGACTTCACCCACGGTTTGCGGGTCAAGCCGAGCCTGCGCGCATTGCGGGCGACCAGGCCTGCGGCAAGCATGACACTCGGGTTGCTCGTGTTGGTACAACTCGTAATCGCGGCGAGCACAACGGAGCCATGATTGAGTTCATAGCTCGCGCCATCAAGCTCGATCGTGACCGGGTCGCTCTTGCCTTTGCCAAAGGTGCTGCCGAGATCGGTGGCAAATTGGCTTTGCATGTCGGAAAGCACGATTCGATCTTGCGGTCGCTTCGGGCCGGCGAGAGAGGGCTCGACAGTACCCATGTCGAGTTCGAGATCGGCGCTGTATTTCACGTTGCGCGAATCATCGCGCCACAGGCCTTGTTCTTTGGCGTACTGCTCGACGATCGCCACCTGCGCATCGTCGCGAGCGCTCAGCTTGAGATAGTCGATGGTCATCTGATCAATGGGGAAGAAGCCCATCGTGGCGCCATACTCCGGGGCCATGTTTGCGATCGTTGCGCGGTTGGCCAACGGCATCGAGTCGAGACCGGGCCCGTGAAACTCCACAAACTTCCCAACCACACCGTGCTTACGGAGTTGCTGCGTGACCATCAACACGAGGTCCGTGGCCGTGCACCCCTTGGCCAGGGTGCCAGTGAGCTTGAAGCCCACGACTTCGGGGATCAACATCGAAACGGGCTGGCCGAGCATCACAGCCTCGGCCTCAATGCCTCCGACGCCCCAGCCCAAAACGCCCAGGCCGTTGATCATCGTTGTATGGCTGTCCGTCCCCACGACACTGTCGGGGTAAAGAATGCCGTCTGTTTCCCAAACGCACTTGGCGAGGTATTCGAGGTTGACCTGGTGGACGATGCCCGTCCCGGGCGGCACCACGCGGAAGTTGTCGAAACCCTGCTGGCCCCACTTCAAAAATTCATAGCGCTCGTGGTTACGCGCAAATTCGTGCTCGGTGTTGATCCGCAGGGCCTCGTCGCTCCCAAACGCATCGACTTGGACGGAGTGATCAATCACCAGGTCACAGGGCACAAGCGGGTTCACCTTGCGGGCGCTCGCTTCGTCGCCCGTCATGCGTACAACTGCGGCGCGCATCGCTGCGAGGTCCACAACCGCGGGCACACCCGTAAAGTCTTGTAGAAGAACGCGGCCCGGTTTGAAGGGGATCTCAACCTCACCCACGTTCGTCGCGTCGTAAGCGGCGAGTTGCTTTACGTGATCCTCCGTGACAATGAAGCCATCGACGTTGCGCAAGCACGCTTCGAGTAGGATCTTGATCGAGTAGGGAAGGTTGTCGACATCGCCGAGCTCACGCAGGGCATCGAGTCGGTAGAGCGTCTTTTTACCTGCGGCGGTCTCGATGGTTGCCTTGCTGTTGAACGGGTTCGACATCCTATTGCTCCTCGCATGTTTTTTTGGGTTGCAATGATACTGCCGAGTTCGCGAAGAGCACGTTTCATTTGCCCTTATCGCGCCACACGTCGTTGCGGCAGAACCCTTGCAAACCTACAGCGGCCAATGGTTGCTGACCAAGTGAGCCGCGCCCCGTTCACGACAACCTTGTTGGCGAAGAAGAGGGGGTTACTTTCAATTTGCAAGCGCATCGCGGGTACTCACCACGGCGCCTCGATAACGGCGCTGCGGTGTAGAGATCCGCTTGGGCCCTCCTTCGAGTTTTTTGCGGCAGCGCAATGGGGCAAGGATCCGGAGAAAACCGGCCGGCAGAACCGCCAGGCTGGCCATAGCAATGCCGCAAACGGGCATTTGGCTCTTGCGCGCGATATGCCGCGAGCCACGGCCTCTCGAGCAACATGACTCGCGCCAAACCTGTCGCTCACAGCCCCGGTTGCAGCAGAATCCCTTATTCGATACGGTGCGTTCCGTAAATGAGCGGCAGAGACCGACAAATCCGCCTCCCGCTCGCTTCATTCCGTTTTCAGGCGAAGTGTGCGAACACGAGATGGGACTTTCTTCGCATCCCAGCCAGATCGAACCCAAACGTTTCAATCGAAAGACACAAGGAGAACACGTCATGGATTTCGAATTCAGTCCGGAAGAACAGGCCTTCGCAGCCGAGGTTTCAGCATACCTGCAAGAAGTTCATTCCGATGACGTGATGCAGCCGTGGAAGGAAAACTTCACCCAGCTCGTGGACACCGCGCCCAAGCGCGCCTTCATGAAGAAGTTGGGCGAGAAGGGTTGGTTGGGGATCACATGGCCCAAGGAACTCGGCGGCCAAGAAGGTTCGGGAATTTCGGAATACCTGCTCAACGAAGCGCTGGCCTACGTAGGCGCGCCCCAGATCGGCAAGGGTGTCGGGATCATCGGCAAGACCTTGATCCGTCACGGCAGTGACAAGTTGAAGGCCGAATTCCTCCCCAAGATCCTCTGCAACGACGTTGAGTTTGCAGTTGGCTACAGCGAGCCCCAGGCTGGCTCCGATGCCGCCAACATGCAGCTGCGCGCCGACAAGGTCGAAGGTGGCTACAACCTCAATGGTCAGAAGATCTGGACGACGTCGGCGCACTTCGCAGACTGGTACTGGGTTGGCGCACGTACCAATCAAGAGGTCAAGAAGCATGCAGGCATCAGCCTGTTCATGATTCCCATGAACGAGAAGGGGCTCGAGATCCAGTCCATGCCCTGCATCGGTGGCGACCAGACGAACCAGGTATTCTTCACCGACGTGTTCGTTCCCGACGAATACATGGTGGGCGACGAAGGAAAGGGCTTCGGGTACATCTCCGAAGCACTCGACCTCGAACGCTTCACGATGTTCACCTTCTCTCCGATCCTCGCTCGATTTGAACTGCTGCTTGACTACGTTAAGAACAGCAAGAAAGACGGCGAGCTGCGCAAAGACGATCCGGTCGTGCGCAGGGAGATCGCACAGCTTGCAACGCAGCACGAAGTCGCCCGCGTGTTGGGCCTTCGCTTTGTTGCAGCAGCCAAGGAAGTCGATGCCAAGCCGCCGACGCTTGAAGCTTCGCAGTACAAGCTCTTCGCGACGCAGCTCTCACAGCGCTCAGTCAACAAGGGGCTCGACATCATGGGATCCGAAGGCCAGTTGCGCCTCGACGATCCGCACGCACCGCAGAAGGGTCGCTTCGATTCGGCGTATCGCGCCACAGTCGTCGAGACCATCGGCGGCGGCTCAAGCGAGATTCAGAAGAACATCATCGCGCGACGTGGTCTCGGACTGCCAAAGAACTTCTAGAAACGGTTTAGAAATTAGAGGCTCGAAGCGCACAACGTGCGTCGATACTTGCGCCGCTCACCGGACTCTGTCGGGTGAGCGGCGCGCTCGTTTCCGGCTGTTGCAGTCCTATTTCGGGTCGGCGAGTGCGCTTGCGATCGCGCGGAACATCGCGATGTGAAGATCCTTGGACTCTTGTCGTTCGACCAAGTAGCGACGGTTGGCCGAGGTTTTGACGATGACGACTCGCGCTTCGGGGTTTACATAGATGTACTGGTTATAAACTCCAGCTGCGGTGAAGTCACCCGCGGCAGGATCCGGCACCCACCACTGGTAGCCATACCCCCAGGTCGAGGACGAAGCCGGGTTGTCCTTCCCCGGTACAAGCCTCGGTGCACCCGGTGTCGTCGAGTCCCTGATCCACCGTCTCGGAATGATCTGTTCTCCGCGAAAGCGCCCTTCGTTCAAATAGAGCAAACCGAAGCGCGCGTAGTCTCGAAGCGACGCATTCAGTCCACCCAGTGCGACTTCCATCCCCGTCGAATCGAGCAGCCAATGTGCAGAATGCTCCATGCCGATTCGACGCCAGATCTTCGCCTCGAGGTAGCTCGATAGATTCATCCCGGTCACCTCGACAAGCAGCATGCCGAGTACCTGGGTATCGATGCTCACGTAGTGGTGGTATGTGCCCGAAGGCCGACCACTCCTTAGCGTCTGAGCAAAGCGCGCCATCGAACCACCAAATGCAATCGTACGGCTGAAACGATTAATGTCTGAATCGAAGTCGGCGTAGTCCTCGTTAAATTCAACCCCAGAAGACATTTCGAGGATGTGGCGAATCGGAACACCCTCGTAACCCGAGCCAGCAAGTTGGGGGAGGTATCGCGTAATCGGCTCGTCGATATTGGCGATCAAGCCATCGCGTACCGCGATACCGACGAGCGCGGAAACGAAGGACTTGGCGACAGACCATGAGATGTGGTGGCCGTCCTCATGGTGACCCTGCCAGTAGCGCTCGCTCATCACAACGTCGTCCTTCAACACGATCATGCCGGTCGACTTGCTGTAGTCGAGATACTCCTCGAGATTTCGTTCCTCTCCATTGAAGAGAAACGTCTCGGGCAGCTCGATGCTTGCGCGGCGAAACTTGTAGGGCTTGTCCGACGTCGACATCGCACGAACCGCAAAGATTTCGTCCATGTTGAGAAAGTTATGGGCGATGCGGTCTTCGTCGAAGAGATGGACCGATTGATAAAGCTGATTGACTGACGGGGCGAAGTAAAAACCACCAAAAAGCAGTATCAAGACGCCAACACTGCGCACACTGCCGAGGAACCTGGCTTCGGTTGTCACGTGTTTTCTTATCCCGTCTATCCCACCGAGTGTTTCGAATGCGCAAGGGACAGCGTCCCGTTTGCGGGCCGAAGGCTAGCTCACTCACAAGCGGGGCGACTCGCCGATTTATCGCCCCCGAAGCAACCAACGAAGTTCGCTAAACCTACCGGGTGCGAGCAACCGGCAACCCGGAGGCAAGATGAGCAAGCCCGAGATGATCGTCCTGGCGAAAGAAATCGTCACGGTAGACCCCGCCACGGCAAATGCTTCGGCAATGGCGATTGCCGACGGCAAGATTGTGGCCGTGGGGGACCGCGAAAGCGTGCTGTCCCTGGCCGGCAGCAATACTGAGCTGCTCGACTACGCAGATGCCTGTGTCATGCCGGGTCTAATCGAACCACACACGCATCCGGATTTGTGCGCGCAGTGTTATGCCTGGGTCGACGTCAGCGGCTTCTCGCACAAGCATGTCGATGGAGTCGAAGCGGCGTTGCGCGATGCGGTGGCCAAGAGCCCGCCGGGCGAGTGGATCTATGCGTTCGGACTCGATCCAATGCTGACCGAAGCAATCGGCACGTGGGGCCTCGGTCGACTCGACGAAATTGCACCGCACAATCCCATGGCGGTCATGATTCAAAGTATGCACACGCTCTTCGTAAACACGGCGGCCTGCAAAGCAGCTGGCATCGACGACAACTCTCCAGACCCAAAGGGGGGCGGCCGATTTCAACGTGACCCGAATGGACGGCTTACGGGTAAAATCGAAGAAGCCCCCGCACTCTTGCCCTTCTTGCGCTTCGACACGCCGGGGCCAGAACTGCGAAAGACTCGGATGTGGGATCAGTATCACCGCTACGCCGCGGCCGGGATCACGACCATCGGCATTCCAGGGCTCTTCACTCCGATCGACATGTTGGAGGTGTTTGAAGAGTTCTCAGAGCGACGCGACGTTCCGATCCGCACGGTTGCGTACATGCGACACCACCAGGTCGACCGCACGTCTTGGCGTCCGGGTGACGGCAACGACTTCTTTCGAGTCCAGGGCGTGAAGCTCTGGTACGACGGCTCACCCTATAGCGGCACCATGTTGTTAGACGAACCCTACCTTGAATCGCAGCTCTGCTGTTGCACGCTGGGCATCCCAGGTGGGACCCTGGGGCACGCAAATTTTGACCCTGACGAACTCGTTGAGATGGCCCGTCGCTTTAACCACGAAGGCTGGCAGATTCTCACCCATGCCCAGGGAGATCGGGGGACCCGGGAGATCCTCGACCTCTACGAGAAGGCCCTCGAAACGGACGGTCGTCCGGATCACCGATGGCGCTTGGAACACTGCGCTCTGATCAGCCGAGAGGATCTCGCGCGCGCCGCGCGCTTGGGCGTCACGCCGAGTTTTCACGTGAACCACGTTTATTACTACGGCAAAGAATTGCGCGACAGCATCATCGGAGCGAGCAGGGCCGAGGGCCTGATGCCCGTGGGTTCGGCAATCGCTGCGGGACACCGCGTGAGCCTTCACGCCGACTCACCGATGTATCCGCCCGAGCCTTTTCGCTTGATGCGCACCGCCGTAACGCGCAAAGCGCGAGGCGGCGAAGTCATCGGAGCGAAAGAAGCCATTACCGCAGAGCAGGCTCTGCGTGCCGTGACGATCGACGCGGCGTGGCATCTGTTTGCGGACGACCGCGTCGGAAGTTTAACCGTGGGCAAGGCTGCCGACTACACGGTCGCCGATGCGAACCCACTGCAAGTGAATCCCGACGATCTCGATCGCATTCAGGTGCTTGAAACACGAGTGGCGGGGCGAAGCGCATACCGCCGCAGTTGACGACCGAGTCCAATCCCCGTTTGCGACACTACAGGCGCAACTGAAGCTCGTTGGTCCACAGCCAAAGTGGAGGTTTCTGCAGGCGGCTGACTGGATGCACCGTGCCTGCTGCGAGCGTCACGTTGGCAGTAACGTAGAGATCAATGCCCAGACCTCTGAGAAAGACAGAGTCGCCCTCGTGCGACACGGCCCTCACATGCATCAGCTTTCGCGCCGCACGCGTCCGACCGCAAGCAGGCTGGCTCCCGATGCACTTGCAGCACTAGAGAATCCCAGCCGCAGCTCGCTACTGCACACCGCTCCGAGCATTCGGTTGATGAAGGCCGGTGGGACGCGCAGCTGCGAGACAAGGATCTGCTGCGCCTCTACCGCGGTGAAGCGGTTATTCTCGTTGTCACTCTTGCGTGCCATAAGTCGAAAGACACGCTGAACCAGAGAGGTAGCTCGGAAAATTCCATATTCGACGATGGGTTCAATGCCCGAAGCAGTAAACAATGCCGAGATTTCCCCGCGCTCGTAGCGCCGCTTGTGTCCGGACACCACGTCTACAGAAGACTGAAGCGAACCCAGCGCTGGCACGGTCACCACCACCGTCGCTCCTCGACGCGTAAGGCTTGAAGCCGAGCGCAACAGTTCTTCGGGACGTGTAAGGTGTTCGAGGACATCAAAGAAACCAAGGCCGTCAAAGGGGCCCGTCATCGAGGCTGGCAGGGCCGA
>JBLHOB010000072.1:0-9238 GCA_047619425.1 Myxococcota bacterium | reverse complement strand
CACTAAACCACCTTTAAACGTGAAGCCAACCATCGAACAGGGGGAATCGAATCATGAAGATTGGAATCAATGCGTCAGGAATGTTGGGAAACCCGTCCATCGAACGGCTCGAAGGCCAGATGCGAACGGCCGCCGAACAAGGCTTTGCATCTTTCTGGTTGGCGCAGGCGACGACCATCGATGCGTTGACGCTGCTCGCCGCGGTGGGACGCAACATCGGCACCATTGAACTTGGGACTGCAGTCATCCCCACCTACCCCCGCCATCCCACCACCTTGGCCGCCCAAGCCATGACAGTCCAAGCGCTAACGGACGGACGCTTGACCTTGGGCATTGGCCTGTCACACAAACCGATGATCGAAGGCTTCTATGGATACTCCTTTGACAAACCCGTGCGCCACATGCGTGAATACCTCTCGGTCTTGATGCCGATGATCGACGAAGGCAAAGCCGACTTTGAGGGCGAGACGTTGACCGGGCGCGGTGCCATCACCATGCCCGCAGACACAAAGCCCTGCCCTGTACTCGTCGCCGCGCTCGGCCCGCAGATGCTCCGCCTCGCGGGCGCGCGCACCGCAGGAACCGTGTTGTGGATGGTCGGCGAACGCACGGTGAAAGAACACATTGCTCCGCGCATTCAAGATGCCGCCGCCAAAGCCGGACGCCCCGCACCCCGCATCGTTGCCAGCCTACCGGTATGCGTCACGCAAGACATCGAGAACACACGCTCGCGGGCCGACCACGCGTTTGCGATGTACGGGCAACTCCCGTCCTACCGGGCCATGCTCGATCGCGAAGGGGCTAGCGGGCCAACCGACGTGAGCATCCTCGGCAGCGAGGCTGAGGTGCGCGATCGATTGAGCGCAATGAAGGAAGCGGGAGCAACGGAATTCTCCGCTGTTGAGTTCTGTAAGACCGACGAAGAGCGCGAGCAAACGCGCGAGGTGCTTCGCTCGTTCCTGTAACGTCCGGTCTATCCGGCGTGACTTGAGCCACCTAAATCGTTTGCGCCAGACGTACTTCTTCGCGCAGTCCCAGGCAGCCACTTGCTCTATGCTGGCTACTCGCGACAATGTGACTCGCGATAAGCAAACCGGAGGCGCAACAAAGTGACGTACGCATGGCGGATGGTCGCCCTCACCTTTTCTACCCAGTTTCTCTCGATGGGCTTTACGTTCTATTCGTTTTCGGCGTTCGTCGATCCACTCGTGCAAGAGTTTGACGCGTCGGTTACTGGCGTGACGATGCTCCCGTTTGCGATGAGTATTGCGGGCGCCGTATTTTCGCCCTTTCTTGGTTTTTGGATTGCCAAGGGTTCGATTCGCAACATCATGTCCTTGGGTTGTATCGCGATGGGCGTAGGGTTCCTTCTCGCAGCGCGCGCAACCGAGCTCTGGCAGCTGGTCATTCTATTTGGCTCGTTCATCACGTTCGGCACCGGCACCATGGGCGGGATCACAACTCAGGCGTTGATCGTTAATTGGTTCAAGGAGGAACGCGCGGTACCGCTCGGCGTTTCGCTTATGGGCATTTCGGCGTCGGGCATGTTGATGATTCACGTCAGCACATCCATCGTCGCAACCAGCGGTTGGCGCGTCGCCTTTGAATACTTTGGGATCGCGGCATTCTGCGCCCTGCCACTTGTCTTTTTCGCCGTCGTCGGACGCCCCGAAGAACACACCCAGGGCGACGCTCAAGAAACCGACGGAGAAGTGACACGCGCGGCTGCCGAGCTCCCCCCTTCCGTCTCCACCCGCAAGGCTCTTCGTCAGCGAAATCTATGGGTCATTGCAGCGGTTAGCGGCTTGTCCTTTATGGGTACAAGCGCCGTCATGATCCACGCGGTGAAGTACGGCATCGAGCAGGGCCTCGCGGCGAACCAGGCTGCGTGGATCATCTCGTCGTTGGCCGGCGGCGCCATGGGGGGCAAACTTGTCTTCGGTTGGCTTGCGACCAAACTCGGCGAGCAAAATGCTCTCTTCGTCGCACTCATTATCCAGGGTGCCGGGATCGCATCGCTCGCAACGCCGATCCCGTTCAACTTACTCGTGGTCGTCTCAATCGTACTGGGGCTGGGCCTCGGAGGCGTGATGCCTTTGGCGTCGGCGTTGATGGCGAGTGCGTTTGGTCCTGCCGCCTTTGGTCCGATGATGGGCCTGATGACACCGATGATGATCCCGTTTCAATCCGTAGGGGCACCGATGACCGCCGCCATCTACGACTCGACTGGCAGCTACACGTATGCCTGGCTCACGTTTGTAGGCGTTGCGTTTGTCGCATGCGCGATTCTTTCGCAGTTGAAGATCGACCCGGATAATCTCCCAGACCTTTCTGCAGAAGCCATTGAAGAAATCGAAGTAGCAGGCTGACTTCGACACAGAGCCGCCGTGGGCCCGCGATGCCAAACCCAAATTGAATCCCACCCCCGTGATGATGAGTCACTGCTACAAACCACAAGGCGGAGTTTTTGCTTATGAACACGACCACTGATCGGGTTTGCGTGGTCGGCGCTGGCCCCACAGGACTCGCCGTATGCAAGACACTCAAAGAGGCGGGGGTCGCATTTGATTGTTTCGACGCCGGGCGAAGCGTGGGGGGGGTCTGGGACGTAGAGGGCGGATACGGAGGCGGCTACCGCTCGCTGCAGACCAACACCTCGATTGAGAAGATGGCGTTCTCCGACTTCCCGTTTCCGGACGACTCACCCATGTTCGTTCATCACAGCCAGCTACTCGAGTACTTCAATGCGTATGCGGACCACTTCGCCTTGCGCGGCGACATCCATCTCGGTGTTCGAGTTGTCGATGCAACGCCCACAGAAGACGACCAGTGGCAGGTCACCCTCGAATCGGGCGAGACCAAAACATACGCAGCCTTCGTCGTTTGCTCCGGGCAGTACGGAACCAACCGGTGGCCGAAGCCTCACCCCGAAGGCAGCTTCGCCGGTGAACAGATCCACGCGTCGGACTATCTCGACCCGACCACACCGGTCGAATGCCGCGGCAAGAGAGTTGTCGTTGTCGGCCTCGGCTCAAGCGCTGCCGAGATTGCAACCGAACTTGCCGGCGGCGAAGACAGTGACACGATCGCCTCCCATGTCATCCTCTCTGCACGTTCGGGGAGATACATCGTCCCCAAAATTTACAACGGTAAGCCCCTAGACTCGAACTCTCCGCATCCGGGCGCCCACATCCCGGCCGCGATGCGTCTCGTCCCCGAAGCTGCGCGGCTACGCGTTGTTCGCGCGGTGATGGCGAAAGCATTTGAGCGAATCGAAAAGGACGTCGGCGGACCCGCGACCTGGAACCTTCCCAAACCGAGTTTTCCGGTCTGGGAAGATCGCCCGACCATTTCCGAATTCTTCATTCCAGCACTCGAGGAGAAGCGCATCGAGCCGCGTCCTGGGATCGCCAAGTTCGATGGCAACACGGTCCATTTCACCGACGGCTCATCGAGCGAAGCGGACGTCGTCATCTACGCAACCGGTTACCAACTCAGCTTTCCGTTCTTGAAAGATGAAGTTCTCGGAGGCGACGCCGGCGAGATCGAACTCTATCAACGCATCGCTCACCCAGAGCAACACGGCTTGTACTTCATCGGCTTCACTCGAGTTTTGTGCTCGCTGTGGCCGGTGTCGGAGTTGCAAGCAAAATGGCTTGCCCAAGTGCTAACCGGCGACATCGTCTTGCCGAACGTCGCGAAGCAAAGGAAGCGAGCGATCCAAGTCGCGAAAACGGATCCGGTCTTCTGTAACTTCCATGTACTCGACCTACGCGCAGACGAGGCATAAACCGTTGAACCCCCGAATGTTCCGAACGCTGACGCTCGCCCTTGTGATGCTGACTGCAAGCGAGGTGCTGATCCTGAACTGGGCCAGGCTTGCAAGTGAGGGAGCGGGCCTTTCCCTCCGCACCGCGACTGCCATATTTCTGGTGCTCGGCGCGATCAACGCCCTGCTGTTTCCCGCAGCACGACGAAGGGTCCGCGCAACGGGCCTCGGCCTATTCTTTAGCCGCAGTTGGATACTCAGCAGTGTCACCCTACTTCTAACGGGTTTGATGCTCACGACTGTCCTCGCGGCAATCTATGGCACCACGTGGTTGTTCGGCGCCGAGGCATCGCGCGAAGTCGCAAGCGTATGGATCGGCGGCGCAATCGTCGTCCTCGGCCTCGGCTCAGGGCTTTGGGGCTCGACGGTCGGCAACGCCCGAGTTCGCGTCGACAGGATATCGCTACCCATTCGCGGCCTCCCCGGCGAGCTTGCGGGTTTGAGCGTCGTCCACATCACCGATCTCCATATCGGCCCGCTGCTACTGCCCGAGCGGCTTGCCAAGTTTGTCGAGCGCATCAACGCCTTGGACGCCGATCTCATCGTGATTACGGGCGACATCTTCGACTTCGACCCAGACTACATCGAGCAAGGTTGTCGGGGACTTGCGGCCTTGTCCGCAAAGCGAGGCGTTTACGCAGTGCTCGGCAACCACGATCACTACACGGGCACCGAAAAAGTGGTTGATGGCCTGCGCAGCCACACCAGCATTCGCGTACTGCGCGACGAATGGGAAGCCGTCCATCACGAAGGCGCGCAACTCATCATCGCGGGCATCGAGGACCCGGCTGAAGGATGGATGGAGAAGAACTCCGAGAGCGAAGCTCTCGTGCGCTTGGCAGGCGAGATCCCAGACCACTTGCCGTGCTTGCTTCTCGCCCATCGCCCCAGCTTCTTTGACCATGCCGAAAAACTTGGTTTTTCCTTGGTCTTGTCGGGACACACCCACGGCGGCCAGATCGCCATGCCGTTTGCGACCAACACCAACGCTTCTCGCATGATCTCAGACCGCACGCGTGGGCTGTACCGTCGCGGTGACTCGACGATGTACGTCAACCGAGGCCTGGGCATGGCGGGATTGCCCCTGCGAATCAACTGCCCGCGTGAGATCGCCTTGATCGAGCTTGTGCCCTAGAGCACTAGCCGTCGCAATCGCTTGCTTCGTTTCCTACGAAGCCCTGATCTGCGCGCGACGTTTCCAATACTGGTACGCGGGCACTGCGACGATGGCCGCCGCCGTCACCGGTAGTTGATAGGCACGAATGAATTCGAGCACCATCATGATGGGTCCGCGGATCTGACTCGCGAGCATGTACAACAAAACCAATCGGATCGTGATCCCAAGTAGCGCGCAGGGGAAGAAGCCGACCGGCCGCATCTTTGCGACTCCTGCAATCGACGCCATCGCACCGTGAGGAAAGGCTATGACCGCGAGGTAGGACCAGTCTTTGAAGAAGCGTTCGAGCCAGCGGACGAAGCGTGCAGATTTTTGGGCTCGCTGCTCAAGCCATACCAACCCCGGCTCACCGATAGACCTCCCGAGCCAGTAAGCAACGAACGTAAACAACATCCTGCGAACCAACCCGAAGGTCAGCAACGCCCCCAATCCAACCACAGGCGCCACCAAAACCATGTGCCGACTGTTTGGACTGATACTGATCAACAGCCGCGGATAGTGGGTTGCCAAGTAAGGTGAAAAAGCGGTCCCAATCAAAGACACCGTCGTAAGGATGCCGATCACAAGCAAACAAAGTCGGACTCGCTTTCGCTCTTCAGGCTCGAGTGAGAGCCCTTGGCCGACTTCTTCATCGGAAACGGACGGCGGCGTATGCGACGGCGCCTCACTCAAAGCGGATAGCCAAAATCACCCAGTGGCAAGCCGGTATGCTCCACAAGCTTGCGATTCGACTCGCGATAGTAATCTTCGATTTCGCAAACCTGCGCTTCCCCAAACAAGACTTTGGGTGAAGGCGTCGAGCCAAGGCGTCCACCGCGATTGAGCCACTCGAGGATCTTTCGCCTGCGGGTGTACCAGTTGGGGATATTGAGCCAATATCGTTTGTCGTTTACTGTGCGGTAGGTGAAGCGATTGAGCACTCGCGCAAGCCGAATGATGGGCAGACTGTACGACACAAGCCGACGGCGCTGGGAAACCTCTTGCAGTTGAACGTCCAACTCGAATCGAGCTGCGAAACGCGAGAGAAAGTCCTCGTTGTCCCGGCGAAAGTCTTCGTACGGAATGACGTGCACCGACTCGCGACCAAACAATTCTTCGTAGTGCTTGATCAAGGGCAAATAGTCAAAGTGCTCAAAGCGAAATCGGGGAATCTTATAGGGATCGGACGCTGCGCCTTCGAGAGACTTCTCGGGATGCAAATATCGATCAGGTAGATACGTCCCCCCACCGCGAATGTACTGCTGGTAGCACGCGGCCATGATCTCGGGTTGGCTGCGGATAAAGATCACGACCCGTCCATTGGGAAAGGCTGCGTGTAGCCGTCGCGCCATTTCGAGAGACAGAAAACCAAACAAGCCACCATTGTGCAGGTAGCCGCTGAGTTCTTCTTCGCACAGGATTACGGGCTCGTCGGGTGACGTAAGCTCAAGCTCGGCATGTGCCTTGGCCGGAGTAAAGTCCAAACCGCCGTGTCCGAGAAACGCCTTCTTGACCAACTTCCGGTCGATATAGCGAAGGTTCCTCACCTGTTTGTAGTACGAGCGCTGAAACCAGGTGCTCGCGGTTTTGTGATAACCAATATGAAGTATGGGACGACTCAAGCAGGGGCTCTCATCCGCTGATGCGGCTACGGGTAAAACAAAGTATCCCAACTCGCCCGTGGCCCTGCAAGCGCACACCAATCAGCGATATCGTTCAGACTACCCATCGCAACTGGAGAACCCGAGCTTGAGCACCGAACCCGATCGACCCACCGTGCATTTCGGCGGGCCCGACCTTCCCCGCGGTGCTCTGCGGGATATTTTAGAGGCCCGCATCGACGCGGTCCCCACCGGTGGATCCATTGCGTGGGCGACCTACTATTTTCGAGACCAAGCACTCGCTCATGCCTTACTTCGTGCAAAACATCGAGGTGTCAACGTAAGCGTTGTCCTCGAAAAGCACCCGCGCGAGCCAGACGCAAACGATCCGGTCTTTGAACTGCTTGGGAATGGCGATGGGATCGGCTCGGGTCTCCACCGTTTCGCGCGCCCGAGCTGGCTCCCGGATGCACCCATCAAGCCTCACCTACACTGCAAAATCTACGCGTTCAGCCACCCTACCCCGACTGTGTTGATCGGCTCATTTAACCCATCTGGCGATGGCCCCGACGATGATGCAGAACTCATCGCGTCCATCGGCGATCAAGACGCGGGACATAATCTCCTAGTCGAGCATCACGAGCGTAAGTTTGTCGCCGCAATGTTTCGGCACCTTGCGCGACTGCCCTGGTTGGGTTGGCCACAGGTGATGAACGTACTGCCCCAGCATCAGTCCGAGATTCGAGACGAAGGGATTCGCGCTTGGCTCTTCCCGCGCAAACAGCGCAGAGTTGTCGAAGACCTACTTCGCAGTACGAACCAAAACCATCGCGTGCGAGTTGCTATGTCTCACCTGAAAAGTGACCGAGGCATTCGCATCTTGTGCAACGCGGCCGAGCGTGGTGCCGAGGTCGAAGTCGTAATCCACCACACCGAACGTCGCGCTCCTGTCGCGACCGAAGCGGCACTGCTCAAAGCGGGGGCACGTGTGTATCGTTACCACCGGGACGACGAACTTCCAATGCACGCAAAGTTCATGCTGATTGACAATCAGCCCGGCACGAGCGAGGGAAGCGACCCCCTGAAATTTGCAACCTACGGAAGCCTCAATTTCAACAAGAGATCCCTCAAGGTGAACCACGAGATTTTTGTGGCCAACGAAAACCCTGGGATCTTTGCACAGTTGGAACGACGCTGGCTGACGATCGAAGCCGAATGCCAGGAGCAAGCCGCCAAAGACTAAATCCTCCGAGGATTTTCCCACCGAGTGGGACGAATCCGATAGAATCTCCTGACACACAGGAGACACACCAATGCTCAGTCCCTATCGCGTACTGGATCTCACCGACGAACGCGGTGAACTCGCAGCCATGTTACTCGGCGATCTAGGAGCCGATGTAATCCGCGTCGAACCACCCGAAGGAAGTGACGCCCGACGCGCGGGGCCCAAAGACGCAAGCGCCCCAGACCACGAACAAAGTCTCCAATTCTACGCCTTCAATCGCAACAAGCGTTCGATTGCGATCGACTTACAAACCGATCGGGGGCGCGACGAGTTCTTACAACTCGTCGCCACCGCAGACTTTGTAATTGAATCCGCACCGGGCAGCCTTCTTGCTGCGGCCGGGATCGACTTCGAGACGTTGAAGGCGACACAGCCCCACATCGTTCATCTACAGATCACCGCGTACGGCTGCGACGGTCCGCGCGCCGACTGGCCCGCGAGTGACTTGACGCTTGCCGCGATGGGTGGCCCGGTTTCTCTTCAAGGTGTTCCCGAACGCGCACCTGTTCGCATCAGCGTGCCTCAAGTCTGGCGACACGCCGGCGCCGAAGCCGCAGTCGCCGCGCTGACCGCACACGCACAAATGCGCCGAACCGGAAAAGCCCAATTTGTCGACGTGTCCGCTCAGGCTGCCATGACCTGGACAATGCTGAACGGCATGGGAGCCGCTGCGATTCAGGGCCACGATTTTGAACGCGCGGGTTCGCTGCTGCAACTTGGCCCGTTCACGTACCCGCTTGTATTTCCGTGCGCCGACGGCCATGTCGTCATCATCCCCAACGGTGAGCTGTTTGAATCGCTGCTCGACTGGATGATCAAGGACGGCGTCGCTTCCGCTGCGCTAAAGGAATTCAATTGGAAAGCCTACGAAATGCTCATCATGTCCGGTGGAGAACTCGCACTACAGCCTGAAGAGATGCGCGAGGTGCTGCGGAGCTTCCTTTCCCTCCACACCAAGCGGGAATTGTTCGAACACGGCCTTGAGATCGACGCAACCATCGCACCGGTCAACACCGTCGCCGATCTTGTCGATTTTCCACACCTGAAGACCCGCGACTTCTGGCAGCACGTACAACTACCCGGTGGTAGCGAGTGCGAAACCCCGGGTGCCTTTGTTAAAACGACCCTCGGCCCTCTCGCAATCGACCGCCGACCACCGACATTCGACCAACACGGCGACGAGATCCGAGCCGAACTAAAAGTCGGGGAAGCTCGAGAGCCCCGTGTTGCCGAAGCTGACTTGCAACCCGATGGCGACTTGCCCTTCGCCGGGCTCAAGGTTGCCGACTTCAGCTGGATCGGCGTCGGCCCCATTTCGGCAAAATATCTCGCCGACCACGGTGCAACGGTAGTGCGGGTGGAGTCCA
>JBLHOB010000071.1:0-9241 GCA_047619425.1 Myxococcota bacterium | reverse complement strand
AGGTAACAGCCGTGTCCGAGTCAACTCCACCCGTCCTCCTTGGCTCCATACTGCCCGACGTAGACGTCTGGTCGGAGCGCGTCGTCGTCGCCCTGGGCCAGAACCCCAGTGCGTTTACGGGCCCCGGTACCAACACCTACCTCATCGGCACCGGCAAAAAGCGCATCCTCCTCGACACCGGTGATGGACGCGACGAATACCTGCCCGTTCTCGAACAAGCCCTTGAACGCGCTGAGTGTGAAGGCTTGCAGGAAATCGTCCTCACCCACGGCCACCCCGATCACATTGGTGGTGCGGAAAGCGTGATGAAGCGCTTCGGCGAAGTGAAGGTCAGCAAACGGCCCTGGCCTGAAGTCGACTCGGGCTATCCCTTTGCGATCGCGCCGATCGACGAGGGCTGCATCATTAAAACCGAGGGAGCCACCTTGCGCGGCTTCCACGCGCCCGGTCATTGCCCCGACCACCTTTGCTTTATGCTCGAAGAAGAAGGCGCGGTTTTCTCCGGCGATAACGTCCTTGGCATCGGGACCACAGTCATCCCGGCAGAAAGCGGCAGCCTCTCGGACTATATGGACTCTCTGGGAAAGCTCGAGGCCGAAAAGCCGTCGCGTATTTACCCGGCCCACGGCCCGTGCATTGAGGACGGCCGCGCGAAGGTTCGCCAGTACATCGAACATCGCATGGCACGAGAAGTACAGATCCTTGCAGCCATGAGCAGCGAGCCGCGCAAAGTCATCGACATCGTGCGCGTGGTCTATGCCGGCTATCCCGAGGCCTTGTTCCCGGCGGCGGGTCAGTCGGTCACGTCACACCTCATCAAACTCGAAAACGAGGGACGTGCGGCACGTGGCGCCGAAGCCCACGCGAGTGTGCTCGAAGTGGAGTGGCGTACCTGCTGACGATTACGCGGGAAGCTTTGCCACGGCGTCTTCAAAGGAAATACCCTCGCCGATCAAATCGCGAAATTCGTTCAACTGGCGGGCGCGCTTCATCCCCACTGCACCAGTAAGTTTACCTTCGCGGCCAAACAGTACGAGGCATCGCCCCTCTTCGAGGGAGCCGAGCCCTATTTTCATTTCGTCGCCGTCGCGGACCTCGCCTGCGATCTGCAAGCGCAACTCAAACTGATCCGACCACACGTACGGCACGTGCACAAAGGGCCCGATCGACTCGCCGTGAAGCAGACGCCGCGCAGCATATACACTTTGTTCGACGGCATTGGTCCAATGCTCCATGCGCGTGGGCAACCCTGTACGAGAGTCTTTCCAGCGGGCGATATCACCGGCTGCCACAATATGGGGGACGGTCGTCGCGCAGTAGGCGTCACAAACAACGCCATTGTCGAGAGCCAAGCCCGAGCCTTCAAGCCAATCGGTGGCCGGCACAGCTCCGATGCCAACGATGACGACTTCGGCGTCGACGCGAGTGCCGTCGGCAAGTGCGAGCCCTTCGACTTTGTCGTCGCCCAGAAAGCCAGAAACACCTACCCCACAGCGCAACGCGACACCGTGGCCGCGAAACACCGAAGCAACGTGTTCGCCAAGCACTTTGCCGAGCCCGCGCACTAACGGGGTCTCTAGAAATTCAACAACCGTCACTTCAAGACCGCGCTCGCGGCAGGTTGCGGCGACCTCCATCCCAATAAAGCCGGCTCCAACGACGGCCACCCTGGGCTGCGACTCAAGTCGTTCGCGCAGCGCCTCTGCGTCCGCGAGAGTTCGCAGCGTATAGATGCCATCCATTGACGGTGTGCCTGGAAACGGTCGTGCCGAAGCGCCTGTCGCGATGATCAGACCGTCGAAGGCAACGGTTTCGTCCCCCTCACCGTCAAGGCGAATAGTCTTGGCGTCAATGTCGAGAGCCGTTGCGCGCCTGCCGAGTTTCCAATCGATCTCCGTGTCGTCTTCCAATTGGTGACGCAGTGCGATTTTCTCTCGGTCCCAATCGCCCTTCAAAAATTGCTTCGACAACGGCGGACGGTCGTAGGGCATCGTGGACTCTTCCCCGATCGCAACAATTCGCCCCGAGTAGCCTTCGCGGCGCAAGGTTTCGATAGCGCGAAGCCCGGCGAGAGATGTTCCAACAACGACGATGGTTTCAAACGAGTTCAACACGGATCCCTTTGCAGGAGTAATGGACGTGGGCACAGGCTACGAGCAGGGATTATAAACTTCGATGCGGGACTCGCATCAGCTCCGGTGAAAACCTTCGATGACTTCGACCAGCCGGTCGAGCCCGTCAGTGAGACACGCGGGCCCCGGCTGCAAGATGATCTCGGGAGGCAACTCGAACAGCTGCTTGTGCGCAAGCGCGGAGATCCCGCCCATCGTCTTGCGCGCATAGACGGAAGGTGCGTCCAACGCCTTGCCGCACCAACACGCCATCATCAACTCAGGATCAGCGGCCACGACACTGGCCTCGTCGACGAAGCGCTCCTTGGCGAGTTTGCCCCGCGCCTTGTCGCGAAAGACATCGTCGCCACCGGCAATCTCGATTAATTCACTTACCCATTCGATGCCGCAGATCATGGGATCGTCCCATTCTTCGAAATAGATGCGAGGCTTGGTTGTAAATGTCTGGCTGCGCTCGTAGACGGCATCGATGCGCCGTGTGTAGCCCGCGACGAGATCGAGTGCCTTGTCTCGGCACTGCACGAGGCTCCCAAGGCTTGTGATCACTTCGAGAATCTCTTGCACACTGCGCTGATTGAAGATCAGCACGGGCTGATTGGCGGCGATGAGATCACGAGCGAGATCGGCCTGGATGTCGGAAAAACCAATAATGAGGTCGGGCTTCAGCGCGACGATCTTCGGCACGCTGCCGCCTACGAATGCCGACACCACGGGTTTGTCGCGCTTGGCTTCCGGGGGCCGCTCGGTGTAAGCGCTGATCCCCACGATACGCGCACCTTCACCAAGGGCGTAGAGGATCTCGGTCGGCTCTTCGGTGAGGCACACGATGCGCTGGGGGCCGCGCGGCGTTTGGTACTTCGGCATGTCGGCTCTCACAGCTTCTAAACGGGTTTGCGTTGCGTGTCTCGGGCACCATCTTCGCGTGCCACCGTGCGTAGGCCGCCTGCGATTGATAGCTTCTCCCCGATGCCAAACTTACGAGAAGTCCCCGACCGCGACGACGGTTCCGTCAACAATCTCGAAACCGATGATCCGAGTGGTGTGGACCTTTGGATCATGCCCTACATCACAGACGTGAGCTTGTGGCCTGTGTTGGTGGTGATTGTCGTCCATGTGGTCGCATTCGTTGCTCCGGTCATACTCTACGCCGCTCGTGGCCGATCTGGGCCGATCGTAGCCACCGTCATTGTGGTTCTGCTGACGTTTCGCGGGTTCTATTGGGAGCGCCAGACACGCAACAAATTCGGTGCAATCTCCTGGCTGATCGTGACAACCTGGATCGCAAGCGTGATCGCCGCCTACCTGGGTGGCCGCTACGACTTCCTTTGACGTGGTGCCGTCACGTTCTCGAAGCGAGCAAAAGTTCTAATCGGTAGAGGCGCGCTGCACATCCTCTCAGTGACTGTCCGCGTCCATGCACGATCTCACGGACTCGAGCCCGTCGCGCCCTAAGTTGCCTCCAGTTGCTTCAGTTGTCTTCGCCGCTCGTCAACGTTAGACTCCCGGCGTTATGGATGACTGAATCGCTACCCTTTTGGATCTACCGCGTCTCAAACGGTCAATTGTACTCTCCTTGCGACCGATAGATTGCACATAGATTGCATGGGAAAGAACAGTCACTACGCACGCGGGAACTGTTTCGCTCTGACCGCCACTCGCTCTGGCCCCACGACTTGACACTTCCCCCGTGGAACCAACATTTCAGCCCTCGAACCAACGCCTAGCGAATACGAGCTAGGTCTGGAAATCATCTGCTCTCGGCGCCCCGAGCAAAAGCGAGAATCCAATCATCATGACCAATCAATCAACGCCCTCAAACGTCAGCGCCCCTCTCGACTGGGCCACGCCCGCAGCATCAGTGCCCGGCGAAGGCGACGAGTCGATCCAGGTCGTAACGGTCACGCCCGCTGCCGCGGTCGAGGTGCGACGCCTGCTCGTCGAAGAAGGCCAGCCCGGCTTGCGCCTTGGCATCAAGGGCGGCGGCTGCTCGGGGTTGAGTTACCACCTTGAGTTCACCGACGAACAAGAAGGCGACACCGTGATCGAGCACGATGGCTTCAAGGTCTTTCTCGACCGAAAGAGCACCATCTACTTGAGCGGCATCACCCTCGACTTTCAAAGCGGCCTCGACGGACGCGGCTTTGTCTTCCAAAACCCGCAGGCAACCAACACCTGCGGTTGCGGAGAGAGCTTCTCCATCTAGACCCTCTAGAGAGTCTTATCACGGGGCCCGACGATCAGGCCCCTATACACCTCTCTGCGCCGACGCGTCTGCAGCGACACGCCGCCTCTGTGCCCGACCCACGCGCAACCTTTAGCCTTCGATCGGACCCGATCGAGGACGGACCCAATGACGCCGGACACGCAAACTCTTCAGCACGCCCATGATGCGCGAGAAACTGGTTTCTTTGCTCGACTTGGCCGAGCCCCAGAGAGCGCAGTCGGTCTAGCCAACCCGGGTGCGATCTTGGTAACCGGTAGTGACGCAGCATCGTTTCTTCACAGTCAGGTCACGAACGATGTCGAAGGCTTGGCACCTGGAGAGGGGAACTTCTCCGCACGGGTCAACCGCAAGGGGCAGTTGCTTCATTTTTTCTCCTTGCATCACCTGCCCGCCCAAGAAGGTGACGCCGCAGCCTACCTCCTCATCCTGGAGCGCGGTTCCATCCCCGATTTGCTTTTGGCCTTCGACGACTTCGTATATTCAGACGAAGTCACGTTCGAAGACGTCACCGAGCACTACGCGTGGTCAACACTCCAGGGACCGAACGCAATCGAAGCCCTCGTGGCCTGTACCGGTGGCGACGCAAGTGAGGAGTGGCAGGCCTACGAAGTGCGATCCGTGGTTTTCACCAACGACGCCGAGGCGCTCATCATCGCGCGTTCGCTTACCGGAGACACGGGTCTTCTCGTCGCATCAGGCAAAAGTAGCCCTGAGAACGTCGTGCGCATTGAGGCACAGCTTTCGTATTCCGCTTCAGACGCGGGCTTTGTAGTCCTCGAAGAGCCCACACTTTCAAGCACCCTCGAAGTGCTGCGCATCGAAGCCGGACAAGTAAGAGTCGGCCCGGACACCGATGGACGAAAATGCATCTTGCCCGAGACGGGGCTTGAGCAGCACGCGGTTAGCTACACCAAGGGCTGCTACCTCGGGCAGGAAGTCATCGCTCGGATTCGCACCTATGGCGCCCTTCCCTTTGGCTTGCGCGGACTCGTCTTCGAATGCGCGCAGGAAAATGACTGGTCAAGCCAGAGAGTAATGCTCGAGCGACTTCCAGACGTCGGTGAAGAACTCTTCGTAGCCGGCACCAAGAAGAGCGTTGGCCAAATTGTTTCGCGCACCCTTTCGCCTGTGATGGGCTACCCGATTGCGTTTGCCTACCTCGACAAAGTCCACCGCACTCCGGGCACCCAACTCGACATTCAAACCGCCGAAGGCGTGCTTGCCGCGCGAGTGGCGCTGCTGCCTTTCTACAGCGCCCCGGGGCGGGACGAGCGCGTCGCGTTCATTTACGACCGCGCGATCCGTGTCTTCGCTCAGGGCAAAGAGGAACAGGCTCTTTCGATGTTGGAAGACGCCCTGCAACTCGACCCCGGTTTCTCGGACGGCTACGAAGCGATCGGTGTCATCCTTGGACGCTCGGAACGCTATCACGAGGCCATCGACATCTTTAAGCGCCTCGAAGAGCTGGCCCCTGAAGTCCCCATGGTCAACACAAACTTGTCGCTCTACTACATGAAGATCGGCGACAAGACCACGGCTGAAGCCCACGCCGCAAAAGCGATGCAGAAAAGCCTCGCAGAGGGCACTGGCGGCAGCGTGAGCAGCGACGAACTCGATGCGCAATTGCTCGAGCAACAAGTCACGGATGCCAAGCGCAAGAAAAATATGTTCGGCCAAGTGCTTGAGATCGACCCCGATGATGGAGTCGCGCTCTACGGCATGGGGAACGCGCTCGCGACGCTGGAAGACTACGAAGGTGCCGCTGCATCGTACGCGAAAGCCAACGAGGTCGACCCCAAGAATTCGGCGGTGTACCTCGCCCGAGGAAAAGTCCTTGAGGCCTTGGAGCAGCGCGGCGACGCGGAAGCCGTATACCGCCTAGGAATGGAAGTGGCGTCTCGCCAGGGCGACCTGATGCCACTAAAGGAAATGGAACACCGAGTGCTACTGTTGTCGGGTGCACAACCCGGCGCCGACGAGGGAGACGTAAAATGAGCGTGATGGATCGAGTCAAAGACATTCTCAAGCGAGATCAGGAAGCAGAACTTGAGGCCGCAGCGGCTGCGCCTAGCGATGAGCCGGCTCTCGAGATTTCGATGAGTGATCCCGGCCCCGACACCGACACCGTGAAGATCACCCTCAACCAGGATCTGTCCGGTGACAAGACCGAATTCTTCGAGACCTTCGCCGAGGCTAGCGACTGGCCGATGGTTCAACGCATTATGCGCGTGCCCGGCATTCACAGTGTCATTGTGAAGGGCAGCATCTTGATCGTTGCGAAGCACGCCGGCGTGGACTGGTCGACACTTCTCAAGCCTGTCGAAAATGCAATCCGCAAGAGCCTCGAACCTACGGCCGAAACCGAAGACAACCCGGTTGATGCCATCGCTGCGGCAGCCGCAGGCGAAGGCCCCGACGACGAAATGCGAGGCCGTGTACAAACGATCCTCGACGACGAAATCAACCCCTCGGTCGCTGGACACGGCGGCTACATCTCACTGCTCGACGTGCAGGGAACGCGCGTGTTCCTTCACATGGGCGGCGGTTGCCAGGGTTGCGGGATGGCGAGTGCAACGCTCAAACACGGCGTGGAAACAACACTTCGCTCACAGATCCCCGAGATCACTGAGATCTTCGACACCACCGATCACGGTGCAGGCTCCAACCCGTACTACCAGCCCGGGGCCTAGTCCATCAACTCCGTGAGGGCGTCGATCGCCGGCAGTACTTCGTCGGCGGTCGCGGACGGAGTGCCGAACAACACCCGTGTCACGCCTAGCTCCTTGCAGCGCTCCACCACGGCCGGGTCTGGCGGACAGAAGTAGATCGTCACCTCAAAGCTGTCTACGTCGCGCCCCGCCTCGCGCAGTGCTTTGTGTAGCTGTGGGAGAAGCGCGAGCGGATCCGCATCGCCAACCCCCATGAGCGGGATCCATCCGTCGCCGTAACGCACGGCGCGACGAATGGCCGCAGGCCCCATGCCGCCAACATGCACCGGCGGATAGGGAGACTGAAGTGGCTTTGGCCAGACATGGCAGGGCGTGAAGTCGACGAACTTCCCGTGATACTCGGCCTGCTCTTTCGTCCAAAGCTCGATCATCGCTTCAACCTTTTCGCGCATGATCACAAAGCGGTCGCGATGCGGGATCCCGTGGTTCTCGAGTTCGGGTCGATTCCATCCACCGCCGACACCAAACAAGAACCGCCCACCGGAATACAAGTCGAGACTCGCCACCTGCTTTGCGGTTTGAAACACATCGCGTTGCGGTACGAGACAGATGCCGCTGCCTAGCTTCAAGGTCGTCGTGGCGGCCGCGGCAAAGCTCAAGGCAACAAACGGATCCGACACCGCATAGTACTCTCGCGGCAGTCCCGGCTCTTCGCCTTTGGGAGGCCCGGGCGTAATGGGCCCGAGCGGCATGTGGGAATGCTCGGCAAACCAGACCGATTCAAAGCCTCGATCCTCAACCGCTTTTGCAAACGCACCGGGGTGCATGGAAATGTCTGTCGGGAAGTAAGTCAGTCCGTATTTCATCCCGACACTCTATCATGTGGCCAAGCTCTCAAAAGGGCTTCAAAACGCGCTCTCACGCGGGGTAGTATCTGGCTTCAACTCAGACGAAAGGCCGCCGATGACAACACGGATAAAAACGCCGATCTATCGCCGCCCACTCGACCTCGGACTCCTACTTTTTTTCAGCATCTCGATCCTTTACGGCTTCTTGTTCAGTCTGCCCGAAGGCCTCGGGGTCCCCGTCTCGGCGGACAGCCCCTGGCCTCCCCTTCGCTCGTTGCATGAATGGGCTGTCGAGCAGGAGCCCGCCCATCTCAACCCCCCGGCGAATTTGATCGCGGCATGTCTCTTTGACGGCTTCTTCCAGGCCCCGATGCTCTGCTACTTGATGTGGGGCCTGATCAAGCAGCGACGGCAAATTCGCTTGCCCGTGCTCGTGTATGTCGGTGCTGCAGTTACGAACATGTTTTTCTATTTCTCCGAAACCTTCATGGGCCCTCACCCGCCGGACAACCTGGCAGTGTATTTACCCGCCAACCTGCCGTGGCTGATCGCGCCCATGATTCTTGCTTGGCGGGTTCACTCAAAAAGCTTCGCAGATGGGTGAGCGCGACCTTCGAATTCGAGCCTACGCCACAGCCGACAAAGAACAGGTCACTGCGCTTTGGGAAGAGGTCTTTCCAAACGACCCTCCCCGCAACGACCCGGCGATCGTGATCGAGCGCAAGCTGGGCACGCAGCGAGAACTATTTCTTGTGGGTGAGCTTCGGGATCAAGTAGCCGCCACTGTGATTGGCGGCTACGACGGGCACCGTGGCTGGGTCTATCACCTGGCCGTGAGCCCGGATCATCAGCGAAAGCACATCGGTAACGAGATGATGACGGCGATCACCAAACAACTCGTGGCCTTGGGTTGCCCAAAGGTAAACCTCCAAGTTCGCAGCACAAACCACGAAGTCATCGCGTTCTACAAAACGATTGGCTTTGAAGTCGAAGATCGAGTGAGCATGGGCAAGCACCTTAGCGAGGGCTAGCCAGTGGTCGAGAGCAACGGCGTCGCACGCATTTAGTAGAGTGTGCGGAACATGAGGATGCGCAGGCCTTTCATCCGTTGGCGTTGCGTGTCGGCGCAAAGATCGTGCCCCCCGAAGAACCTTCCTTTGCCTCCGGGTACGATTCGGGCTTGTTCACAGATCCAAATGGAATCCGCATTGAACCCAACTACGCGCCGGAAAAAGACGCGCCGGAGACGGGGGATCGTTGTCGCTAAAGGCACGCCGCGTCTACTGATCCTGTAGACGGAGCCGACTTGCCATAGTTCGATCGAACAATTGGCACTTGACGCCGAACCGGAATGCACGCGAAGCTATT
>JBLHOB010000070.1:0-9262 GCA_047619425.1 Myxococcota bacterium | reverse complement strand
ACAAGGTTTGCCGTGTCCAGCGACTCATCCGCTCAAAATTTCGCATCACCCGCTACCGCCGAGACCCCGCTTGCCGGGTCGGCGCTCTTGTGGATCTTCACCCGGCATCTGGCCTCGCTCTTGCTCCCGCTAAGTACATTGGCGTTTCTCGTCACGGGCCCGCACCGCTGGTACATTGCGCCGCTGTTCATGCTGCCTTCTCTCTTTGCGCTGAACCTCGACTCCAATGGCACCACCGAAGTACGCCAGCCCCAGACGACGACTCCGGGCTGGCCGTTTGATGTATTGGTCTATGTACTGGCCTCGCTGCAGTTTGTGATCATGTTTAAGCTGGCGCAGATGTTTTCGACTCAAGGCTTTTTCTCCGTCGACATGGTGATGGTCTTTATCATCGTCGGAAGCAGCTCGGGCTTTTCGATCATCACCGCCCACGAGCTCATCCACCGCCGCAGCCCCGTGCAGCGCACCCTTGGCCGGCTGCTTCTCGCGACGGTCTTGCAAGAACACTTCTACACCGAGCACCTGCGCGGCCACCACGTAAAGGTGGGCACACCCGAGGACCCCGCGACCGCACGCTTTGGCGAAGATTTTGAGTCGTTCTATCGCCGTACCGTGCCAGGCCAGATCAAAAGCGCGTGGCGGCTGGAGGCCAAACGCCTCGGCGACCCAGAGATGTCGCTCTTTGACAAGCGCATGGTGGGCAATCGCATCCTCCATGGCGCAGCGATGGGTTGGGGGCTTGGTCTCGCGATCTATCTAGCCTTTGGCTTTGTTTCGCTGATCGCATTCGTACTGCAAGCCTTCATGGCTTCACGCCTGCTCGAAGCTGTGAACTACTTCGAGCACTGGGGCCTGCGCCGCAAGACACGCCGCGTGCAGCCCACCGACTCGTGGGACACCCACTCGTGGTTCACCTACTACGGCCTTACCGGCCTCTCGCGCCACGCCGACCATCACCGCGAACCCTCGCGCCCCTACCAACAACTCGAAGTGTTCGAAGAGGCCCCCATCTTGCCCACTGGCTACATCGGCACCGTCGACATGGTCATGGGCCGCAACAACGACTTCCAACGCTACGCGGTGCGCGAATTGCAGCGCCGCGCGCTTGGCCCCTTCAGTCCTGAGACCTCCCCCGAAGAAACCGCGGAAGCCGAAGAGACTGCGCGCAAGATCCTCGCAGCCCCCCCGCAAACCCCGCCGAATTTGTTCGCAATAAAAGCCGAAGGCACAAGCGGGCTCGCCGCATACGCATCGCGACTCGCACGGTTTGCCGTAGTGATGCTGGTCATCACTGCGGGGATGCAGCTTGAGAGCACGGGTGAGTTGAGCTTTGCGGCGCGCTACGGCCTAAATGCTGTGATCATCGGCGCTTTTGTCGCGATGTTCTCAATCTACAGGAAGCTCAAAGAGCGCGGACTGAACGACAGCCTGTGTTGGAGCCTCGCGATGAGTGCGTTAGTGATCATTGGCATAATGAGCACGCAAGTGCTGGGCGCTTAGCTGTTTTTTTTCATGGCGCCCTAGACCGACCTGACTACGAAATCGATAGCCATACTCGGTAGCTGTGCGCCCAATTGCCGCTTCGCTACGCTTGCCCGGTCGGTAGGGAAACTCAACACGCGACCCGCCCACTACGATAGAATCAACTCGCCGAAGCACACGTTGTGTTCCCGTTGTCCAAGGGCCAGAAGATGCGCGCATTAGCAGTAGAAGAAGCGTTGCAGCGTACCCGTGCGCTCCTCGGCGCAGTGATGACAACGCTGTTGCTCTTGGCCACGCCCGCACTCGCCGTCATCATCGACTCGGGGGACGGCTCGGGCAACACGACGCCGCCAATCGACGACCCGGGCTTCAACAACATCGGCGTCAAGAGCGGGCTGAGTGTTGTCTACCTACGCAACGGTTGGGTGCTCACCGCGAATCATGTCGGCGAAGGCAACGTGACGCTCAACGGTACGGTGCACACCGCCGTCACGGGCAGCGGCGTACAGATCAGCAACGGCGACGGAAGCTTTGCCGACTTGCTTGTGTTTGCCATTACCCCGATCCCAGCGCTCCCCGACATCGAGATTCGCGCCAACACGAGCCTCCCCAGCGGAGAAGTCGTGATGATCGGTAACGGGCGCAGTCGCGGTGCCGCAAGCGATAGCGATGACCCCGGCATGTGGGAGCAGCCCGGCCCGACAACACCCGTCGATGGTTGGTACTGGACCAACCCGAGCATCATCCGTTGGGGCACCAATGAAGTCACCGACTACTGGACTTTCAGTGCTACCGGCACCGAAAGCTTCTACACCATCTTCGACGAAGTAGGCCCCAACCACACCACCCACGAATGCCAGGTCGCCAATGGCGACTCGGGCGGCGCGCTCTTCGCAAAAGACGGAGGCAACTGGGAGCTCGCGGGGACCATTTGGGCGCTGGCCGGCTTCGCCGGCCAAGTCTCTAACACCTCGGCGATGCAGGGCAACGCGAGCCTAGTGGCGGACCTTTCGTTTTATCGGGACGAGATCAATGCGATCACTGTGCCCGAGCCGGGAGTGATGCTGCAGTTGAGTTTTGGCGCGGTGGTACTTGGCTTATTGAATCGGCGGCGAATGCCTTAGGCGTATGCATGCGTCTCATCTTTATTGAGTGATCCTCCGCGCAAAGTACGGGACGACGTTAAAGGTGAGGACCGCACACAAGCATTCCAATGTTGATCGCCCAACACCGAGCGAGAATCTCACGAACAGTTGGAATCGGCTCGAATCACCGACTCCGATGTGCGTGAGACGGATGCTAAAGCACATACCGTGCCAGCGATGCACACTGCACAGATCCTCGCGGGTGACGAAGCACACGCCGAGGCACCGAGCCGGTTCTCCGCAGCAAACGAATCGATGTGCCAGTTCGCCCCAGTTCGCTCGCGGTGAATGGGCTCAGTCGTATCCGCCGTGAACTCCTCTCTCTCCGGAGCAGAGAAGCCTGCTGACCTTGCGTCAGATTACTTGCGCTCTCTATCCATCTAATATTTCGGGCTCCTTGCCCCTCAAAGAGCATTTTTCGTTGACTATTCATAGTCCCCGGTGGGATAGTTGCGGGGTTCTGGATGTCCATGGATCGGATCACTGCCCTTTGAAAGTGCGGGCGAGGAGAATTGCAATGCGGTTCGGCAAGAAATTTTCAACTGCGTGTTTACTAACAATGACGATCGTCGGCTTTAGCCTGCTTGGCAGCAGCCAAGCGAATGCTGGCGCAGGTCACTTCACTCATTCGACCGGTAGCGGAGACGCGCAAGTCTGGGCTGGCTACGGGGATTCGATCATCGCTGGTTATTGCGGCTTGTTTTGCTCAATCAAGAATTATGCGTCTTACTACGCCGATCAAGCTGCTGCAGAAAACGGCTGGGCGGTCGCACTCGAAGGCAACCCGCACTCGGGCGAAACAACGATTCAGATCTACGACGAAATGTCCAACACCCACAACGCAGAGTTGCAAGCGGCCGACTTGGTGATTTGGTCTGCGGGCGGCAACGATTTTCTCGCAGCGAGAGACGCCTACGCGTCCAGTTGCGATCAAGCGGCTTTGAACACGGCGATCAACAACTTTAAGGACGATTGGGACCTGATCATTTCACTTGTCGCTGCCGAAGCGCAGCCGGGCGCAATGATCCGCACGATGGACATCTACTATCCGAACCCCGATCAGGATCGGCTAAATTTCTGCGGTGCCGTTTCGGACTTCGAAGTCTTCTATCCATTGTTGATCGAGGCCGGAGACTACTCGTGCAACACAGCTGCGGCGGCTGGGTTCCTCTGCGCAGACAGCCTCAGCGCGATGAACTGCGACGAGATCGACGCCAATCACACGATCGACCCGAACTGCTACGACCCAAGCGGCAGCAACTTTCGTGACCCGCTTGACGTCATCAAGTACGTAGGTGGCGTGGCAACTTCCTGGCCGAACGCGAACAACTCGTCCATGATCCAAAGCGACCGCACCCATCCGGGTGCTACCGGGCATCAGTACATCGCCGATGCCCATCATGCCTTGGGTTATGCCGACGGTCCGGCTGCACCAATTTGTGGTGACAGCATCTGCAATGGCGGCGAAGACGCTGCGAGCTGCCCGGGCGACTGCGCCGACTTTTGTGGCGACAACGTCTGCACGGGCTCAGAAAGCTCCGTCGACTGCCCGGGAGACTGCGGGACGGTGTGCGGTGATGGCGTCTGCAACGGCGGAGAATCTTCTGCCAGTTGCTCTTCCGACTGCGGGCTGTCTTGTGTCGCCGATGGCGGGGGCTCGGCTTGTACGGCATCGACCAACTGCTGCTCGGGTGTTGGAAGCTGCACCGGCGGCAAGCCGGCAAATCGAGTTTGCGCAGCGGCCCCGATCTCAACGGTTTGCGGTGACGGTGTTGTCGAAGGCAGCGAGCAGTGCGAAGCCGGCGTTGGACTGGCCGACTCATGCACAAGCCTCGGGTTCGATAGTGGCAGCCTTGCTTGCAACGGTGCGACTTGCCAGTACGACACGAGTGCATGCGTTGCAGGCTCTTGTGGTGCGGGCAAAGACGCATGTAGCGTGAATGCCGATTGTTGCTCGGGCAACTGCAAGAACGGAACTTGCAAAGGGAACTAGCGTGCGGGAAGCCGAGCGCTTCCTATCGCAATCGCCCAGCTCTCTGTTTTGAGCAGAGTTGGGATTGTTCGATGAGAAGGCCTCCTTTTTGGGGGCCTTCTCCATTTTCGGGACGCGGCGATCGTTTGCGTCACCCAGCCGCCGTCCTCAAGCGCGCGTAAATTTGAATTCTGAAGTCTTTCGGTATCGTCATCTCTCAATGCAACTACCCGGTTTTTCATCCATGACTTTGCGACCCGCGCCTGGCACCTTGGTGAGTGCAGCACTCGTCGCTGCCTCTTTGCCGCCTTGGGACTTCGGCTTTCTAATTTGGATTGCGCTGGCTCCGTGGTTCTTCGAGCTTCGCGCCTCGCGCAGCCACGGCGAGGCTGCCGCACAAGGCTTGTGGCTCGGAGTAGGCGTCACGCTGCTCAGTGCATACTGGGTGGCTTTCGCGCTGCACGAGTTTCTGGCGGTTTCGTGGCCCGTTGCGATTGTGGGCTTGTTGCTGTTCTCAGCGACGTGCTCACAGTCTCAATTCTTGTTCTTCGCACCTCTTTTCCGGGTAGTCACGAATAGGTTGCACCCGGGCGCCCATCCGTTGTTTGGCCTCGCAATGTGCGCCGCGATGGCGCTCGTCTACGTCGGACTCGACTGGTTGTCGCCTCGAGTATTCGATGTGGGGCTTGGGTATGCGCTTCATGGCTCACCGCATCTCCTGCAACTCGCCGACATTGGCGGTGTCGCGGCTCTCACGTGTTTCATTGTTCTTACGAATGTATTCGCATGGCGTGGCTACGAACTGTGGCAGCAGACAAGGCGACTTGGGGGTGAGCTTGTTTCGATCCCAATCGTCGTAGTTGCCCTGTTCGCTTCAGCGTATGCGTATGGCGTCATCCGAATCGCAGACGTCGACGAGTGGCTCAAAGAGGCGGGCCGCAACGTCGCCGTCGGTATCGTACAAGGCAACGTTGAGAACGAGACGCGCCTGGCCTGGGCAGCGGGGGACGACCTCGCCGCGGAAACACAGCTCTCCACGTACATGCGCCTCACCGAAAAATACATCGAGCAGTCGCCGCGACCCGAGATGGTGATTTGGCCCGAAGCCAGCTTTCCCGGAGTCTTTCAAAAACCTGGATCAAAGCTGCAACACGCGCGGGCGAATAGGTTCGATCGCCAGGTACTCCGCCTTAATGTCCCCATCGTCTTTGGCGCCTACGACGTCACCGAAGGCGCCGGCAACCCCGAGATCATGAACAGCTTGTTCGCCATCACGCCCAACTACACCAAGCCCGGCCATCAGGGCTTTGTTCAGCGTTATCACAAGCATCACCTGCTTGCCTTTGCTGAGACCCTGCCGGGTGCTGCCAAGATCGACTGGGTTCAAAGGCTGCTGCCAAGTCTCGGGTTCTTTGGAAGGGGCCCCGGCGCAGCCACTTGGCGTGTCGTTACACCCAACATGGGCTCGATCATGATGAACCCGATTATTTGCAGCGAATCGCTTTCGCCGCAGCACGTGATCGATGGTGTCGCGATGGAAAGTGATGTGATCGTCAACGTCGGAAGCGACGGTTGGTTTGGTACGTACGGCGAGCCCGAGTTTCATTTGGCAATTGCGAAATTTCGCAGCGTTGAGACACGCAGGCCCCAGATCCGAGCGGCCAACACGGGGATCTCGGCGCTCATATTGCCCGATGGTCGAGTCGCGGCGCGATCCGCGTTGAGCAAACAAGAGAACCTCGAATTCGTAGTCCCCATCGGTGAAGCGCAAAACACGCTCATGCTGAAGTGGGGGGACTGGTTCGGCCCGTTTGCATTCGTTGCCGGAGGCGCACTTTTGTTGCTACTGGTGCGACTAGGGCCAAAGCAACGTCAGTAGCGATTAGAGCGAGCAACCAGAGGCAACAGCAATGCAATGGCAACTACTCCTCCTCTCCGTGGCACCACTTGCGGTCTTCATGTTGGCCGTACGTCGAACCACGCAAACTCGAGCGATCGCCGCCGCACTAGTCGTCTCTCTATGCGAGCTTGTCTTCAATTGGGCCCAACTGCATTTCGTGGACCCGTTCTCGCTGACGAGCCTGCTGCTATTCGGCGCCCTCGGTTTCGCTTCGATACGAACCGGCAATATCATCTTCTTCAAATTTCAGCCGGTCGCATTTGAAGTCGCCATTGGTGCTGCTTTGTTCTACTACAACTTCATTGTCGGCACGCCTCTATTCGCCGAGATCTTGATCGAGCACGTTCAGATCAACGAAATTGTTCCAGTCTATCAGCGCGGCTACTACGCAAACTACGTAACCACCCTGTCGAGTAGCATTCCATTCGTGTTTCTCCTGCACGCAGGCTTGACGGCGTACGGTGCGTTGATGCGTTCGTCCATGTGGTGGTTCGTCGTGCGGGTCGTCGGGCTCTACGCGATGGCCGCTGTCGTGTTCTATGCCGAACGCCTCATCACACCGTCATACTGATAGGCCGAAGAACCTCCATGCCGCTCGAAACCAAGCGAACCCCAAAGCTAGCCACCGTGGCCTCTGCGCTGCTTCTCGCTCTCGCGTTTCCCCCGCTCGAGCTTCATGTATTGGTCTGGTTTGCACTGGTCCCATGGCTGCATGTCGTGCGCTCATGCGCGACGTGGTACGACGCCGCCGTGCAAGGCTTCTGGTTCAACGTTGTTTATGGTCTCGCGACGACTTTTTGGATCGGCATCGCGGTGCCCCAGTATCTCGATGTCTCGTTCTTCGTAGGGGCGGTTGCTGTCGTCGCGCACGCGCTCGTTAGCCAACTTCAGTTTGTCGTCTTCGCACCGGTGTTCCACCGGCTCACAAGAAACGACGGTGGCGTGCTCAACCCTCTGCGAGTCGTGTTGGCCGCAGGCTTCTACGTCGGTCTCGATTGGATTGTCCCGAACGTCTACCAAGACACGATCGGTCTGCCCCTGCATGCTTACGCGGGCCTTCGCCAGGTGGTCGAGCTTGGCGGGCTTCACCTGCTCGGGGTGCTTGTACTCTTCGCCAACCTCGCCGTCTTCGGGCTCGTGTCGCTTGCGCTGCACTCGACAGGAAGTGACACCAAGCAGCGCAGTAAGGCGGGCTACTCGGCTGCCATGGTTTGTATTTGCATCGCCGCCGCATGGGGCTGGGGTACAGCGCGACATGAGGCGTTGACGCATGAAATGGAAGGGGCACCCCGCACGATCCGAGCCGGGTTGGTGCAAGGCGCGATCTCAATCGAGCAGAAACAGCAGTGGATGCAAGGCGACAGTGCCGCCGCGCACCAGGCACTCGACGTCTACGTCGAGCAAACCACAGCACTGCTCAAGAGCGCCAACCCGCCACAGTTGATCGTCTGGCCCGAGACCGCCTACCCCGGCATCTTCCGCCGACCCGAGAACGAAGAGCAGCTACGCATCAACGTCGCCTTCGACCGTTATCTGGCCGCGGCCAATGTGCCCTTTGTCTTCGGTGCCTACGACCGCGAAGAGCGAACCGACAAACGCGTGCTTCGCAACGCCATCTATATGGTCGAGCCATCTAGCGACACGCAGCGCAACCTCTCCCCCCCACAGCCGAGCCCAATGCAGGTCTACCACAAGTACATCTTGTTTCCGATTGGCGAGTACATACCGGGGCTCGACGACGAAACCGCGCGCAGCGTGTTGCCGCGGGGTGGGTCGTTTTCTACCGGGTCGGGACCGAAGGTATTTCGCATGTCGCTCGCGGGCACACCAACAACGATCGGTACGGCGATCTGTTACGAAGATGTCTTCCCCAGTCACTTCAACGCACTTGCGTTGCAAGGCGCGGAGCTTCTCGTCAACGTCTCGGATGACTCCTGGTTTGGCGACTTCGGCGAGCCCCGACTGCACTTCATTTTCGCAAAGCTTGCGAGCGTCCGAACCCGGCTCCCTCAACTGCGAGCTACCAACACCGGTTACTCAGCCGCCATATTGCCCAATGGCGACGTGCTCGAGCTCTCAACCTATGGCGAGTCGGCGGGGCTTGTAGTTGACGTCCCCATCCTCGGCCCACAACAAACGTACGCTGCTCGATACGGCGAGTGGGGTGGGGCGCTCGCGTTGATGTTTGCGACGTTGGGCATCTTGGCGGTTGAAGTTCGGAGCTAGGAGGTTCGAGCCTCCGTGTTGAGTGCGGTGCCTAATCGTTTTCGCTTGAATCGCCATAAGCTGAGATGTAGATGTTCCTACTCGTACACTTCAACACTCGTTCACGTTGAGGGCCCTTGGGTCGACAGAGTCGTTACCTGTCGGCTTATCAACGCGAAACGCGGGGCGATAGTTCCGCAACACGACATTCAATACGCGAGGAGCTGTTGCTTGTCAGGGTAGATGAACTAAGCATGTGGACCCGTCGGAGACACGTTCATGTGGCAACGACCCTACCCAATCGTGCTGCTAGTCGGCACCGCTCTACTACTCGCCGCAGCGCAAGAGTTCACACCTGCCGCGCCCCTTGCCTTAATCGCCTGCGTGCCTTGGTTTTGTGTCGCCCGCCGTCTGCCCCCATTCAAAGCTGCAATCGCGGGTAGCATTGTGGGCTTCGTCTATGGATGCGCGTGGGGAGCATGGATCCCCGACGCGCTCATTGGCCTTGGAGCATCAGCCCCGCATGCATTACTGGGCTACGTGTTGGCAGTCGCTTGG
>JBLHOB010000069.1:0-9289 GCA_047619425.1 Myxococcota bacterium | reverse complement strand
TTCGAGTTTGCTGATTCCCTTGAGTGTCGATTGGTAGGCGATCATGCCGTAAGCCAAACCGGTGCCGAGGTTGCGGAGCACCGTCGAGTCCGTGAGGTCGCGCTGCCAGCGAGAAATCGGAAGCTTGTTTGAAAGATGATTCAATACGGCATTGGCGAGGCCCAAATTGCCCTCCGAGTTTTCGAAGTCGATCGGGTTCACCTTGTGGGGCATGGTCGATGAACCGACTTCACCGGCGATCGTGCGCTGCTTGAAGTAGCCAAGCGAGATGTAGCCCCAAACGTCGCGATCAAAGTCGAGCAAGATCGTGTTGTAGCGCGCGATCGCTCCGAACAACTCTGCAATGTAGTCGTGCGGTTCAATTTGAGCCGTGCGCGGATTGAACGTGAGACCCAGGCTTTCGACAAAGCCACGTGCGTGGCTGGCCCAGTCGATGTCGGGGTAGGCGGAGAGGTGAGCGTTGTAGTTGCCGACGGCTCCGTTGGACTTGCCGAGTAGCTCGACCCCGGCGATCTGAGCGCGTTGGCGTTCGAGGCGCGCCACGACGTTGGCCATCTCTTTGCCGAGGGTGGTGGGCGAGGCGGGTTGTCCGTGTGTACGAGAGAGCATCGGGACACTGGCATGTTCGACGGCGAGTGCGCGAATGGCACCGATGACTTCGTCCATCAATGGCAGTACCGCGAGCTCGCGCGACTCTTTCAGCATGAGACCGTGTGCGAGGTTGTTGACATCTTCGGAGGTCATCGCGAAGTGGATGAACTCGCTGATTGCCTCGAGTTCGGCGTTGCCTTCGACTCGCTCTTTGAGGAAATACTCAACCGCTTTGACATCGTGGTTGGTCGTGCGCTCGATCTCTTTCACGCGAGCTGCATGCTCGGGGCCGAAGTCGGTGACGATGGCATCGAGGAGCGAGGCTGCGTCTTGCGACAGCGTCGGTACTTCGGCGACTTGCGGGTGTGCCGCGAGGCTCTTGAGCCACTGCACTTCGACGTTGACGCGCAGCCGGATCAAGCCGTACTCGCTGAAGGTCCCGCGCAGGGCAGATGTCTTGGCGCCGTAGCGTCCGTCGATCGGCGAGATGGCAGACAGTTCGGATAGGGGAAGTTCGGTCGAAAGATCGGTCATAGAGTCCTCTACTTCGTGCAGGTCGTGAAGGTCGAGCTAGTCGACCCAAACGCGGGCGTTGCGAAACAGTCGCATCCAGGGGGCGTCGTTGCGGAAGCTTTCGGGGTGCCACGAGTACTGCACCGTGCGAAAGACGCGCTCGGGATGGGGCATCATGATCGTGGCGCGTCCGTCGGGCGTCGTGAGCGCGGTTAAGCCACCCGGCGAACCGTTCGGATTTGTGGGGTAAAGACTCGCCGGACTGCCGTCGGAATTGACGAAGCGTGCGGCGACCAGATTTTGCTCTTCGAGTTGGGCGAGGGCGCCCGGCTCTTCTGCGCTGAACTCGGCCCGGCCTTCGCCGTGAGCGACTGCGATCGGGACCTGGGCTCCCGCCATGTCTCGCAACAAGATCGAGGGGCTTTCTTCGATCTTGACCAGCGCCAAGCGAGACTCAAACTGTTCCGAGCGATTGCGTACGAAGCGCGGCCAGTTTTCTGCGCCGGGGATGAGTTCGTGCAGGTTCGAGAGCGCTTGGCATCCGTTGCATACGCCAAGCGAGAAGGTGTCCTCGCGGTGGAAGTAGGCTTCGAATTGATCCCGCGCTCGACTGTTGAAGAGGATCGACTTGGCCCAGCCTTCACCGGCACCGAGCACATCGCCGTAGGAGAAACCGCCGCATGCGACCAGGCCGCGGAAATCATCGAGGGTGACCCGACCCGCCTGGATGTCGCTCATGTGAACATCGACGCATTCGAAGCCCGCGCGGTCAAAGGCCGCGGCCATTTCGATCTGGCCGTTGACGCCCTGCTCGCGCAACACCGCCATGCGCGGTCGGTGCCCTCGAGCGATATAAGGTGCCGCGACATCCTCATCGAGGTCAAAGGGCACGACGGTGACCAGTCCCGGGTTGTTTGCGTCGAGGCGTGCTGCGTGCTCTTCGTCGGCTGAGGTCGCGTCGTCCCGCATGCGCTGCATGTGATGGGTGGTGGATGACCACTCGCCGCGAAGCGCAGTGCGGGTTGAGGCGAAAAGACTCGTGTCGCCGTGTTTGATCTCAATGCGATCGTCGTCGGCCGTGGTGCCGATCAGGTGCGAATCCCGTGCGAGGCCGAAGCGGTCGAGGACGGCAAAGACCGCATCTTGGTCCGCGCGTCTAATCTGAACCACCGCACCGAGTTCTTCTGTGAACAACGCGGAAAGCGTTGCACTCGCATCGTTGTCCGAGGTGAGCGAGGCCAGGTCGATTGCGAGCCCCGTGCCGCTGGCAAAGGCCATCTCACAAACGGTTGCAAAGAGGCCACCGTCCGAGCGGTCGTGGTAGGCGAGGAGTTGATCATCCGCGTTGAGAGTTTGAATGGCTTGGAAAAACCCTCGCAACGTCGCCGCATCGTCGACGTCCGGCGCGTCGCTTCCGATTTCACCAAAGACCTGTGCCAGCGCCGAGGCGCCGAGGCGATTCTTGCCCGAGCCGAGGTCGATCAACACGAGGACATTCTCGTCGGCACTGGTTTGCAATTGCGGCGTGAGTGATTTGCGAACGTCTGAGACGGTCGCAAAGGCAGTGATAATGACGCTGAGCGGAGAGGTGACCGAGCGCTTTGCGCCGGCCTCGTCCCATACGGTCTTCATGGACATCGAGTCCTTGCCAACCGGGATCGCGATCCCGAGAGCAGGGCACAGCTCCATGCCGACCGCCGAAACGGCGTCGTAGAGGTTGGCGTCTTCACCGGGGTGTCCGGCCGCAGCCATCCAGTTTGCCGAGAGTTTGATGTCGCCAATTTTGTCGATTGCCGCGCTCGCGATGTTGGTGATTGCTTCGCCGACGGCCATGCGCGCCGAAGCCGCCGCGTCGAGCAATGCCAGCGGTGTGCGCTCGCCAATCGCCATGGCTTCGCCGTGAAAGCTGTTGAAGGCACTCGCCGTTACGCCCGCATCGGCCACGGGGACTTGCCAAGGGCCCACCATTGGGTCGCGGCAGATCAGGCCACCAACGGTGCGGTCGCCGATCGTGACGAGAAACGTTTTGTCTCCAACCGTGGGCAAACGAAGCACGCGTGATGCCGCTTCGTCCAGTTCGATGGCGGAGAGGTCAAGCGCGGTGCGCGGCACACTTGTGCGCGTGGCGTCGCGCTGCATACGCGGAGGCTTGCCGAGCAAAACATCGAGGGGGATGTCGATGGGTGTGTTGCCGAAGTGCTCGTCGGTAAGTCGTAGGTTGCTCTCTTCGGTGGCAACGCCCACGATTGCGAACGGGCAGCGCTCGCGCACGCAGAGATCTTCGAAGTCCTGCATGCGCCCGGCTTCGATCGCGAGGACGTAGCGCTCCTGGCTTTCGTTGCACCACACTTCGAGCGGGCTCATGCCCGGTTCTGCATTGGGGACCCGGCGCAACTCAAATTCTGCACCACTGCCACCATCGTGCACCAGCTCGGGAAGTGCGTTGGAGAGCCCACCTGCGCCGACGTCGTGAATCGAGAGGACTGGGTTCGTGTCGCCCCGTGCCCAACAGCCGTCGATGACTTCTTGACAGCGTCGCTCCATTTCGGGGTTCTCGCGCTGCACGGAGGCGAAGTCGAGATCTTCATGGCTCGAGCCCGATGCCATCGAGGAGGCCGCACCGCCGCCGAGGCCGATCAACATGGCCGGACCGCCGAGTACGACGATCTGCGTGCCGGCGGGGATCGGAAGCTTGTCGACATGGTCGGCTCGGATGTTTCCCATGCCACCGGCCAACATGATGGGCTTGTGGTAGCCGCGCACTTCGGGGCCGTCGCTGCCTTCGACTTCTTGCTCGAAGGTGCGGAAGTAACCGCAGATGTTGGGGCGCCCAAATTCGTTGTTGAAGGCAGCACCGCCGATGGGCCCTTCGAGCATGATGTCGAGAGCGGAGACAATGCGCCCGGGCTTGCCGAAGTCGCGTTCCCAGGGCTCGATCGCGCCGGGCAATTTGAGGTTGGAGACCGAGTATCCGGTGAGGCCCGCCTTCGGCTTTGCGCCGCGACCGGTTGCGCCCTCGTCACGGATCTCACCGCCAGAGCCCGTCGCTGCGCCGGGGAATGGCGAAATGGCGGTGGGATGGTTGTGGGTCTCCACTTTCATCAGGATCAAGATCGGTTCTTCGTGGGCGCCGTAGACGTGACTTGTGGGGTCGGGGAAGAAGCGTCCGCCCTCGCTGCCCGAGGCAACCGCACAATTGTCCGAGTACGCCGAAAGCACGCCGTCGGGAGAGACGGCGTGGGTGTTGCGGATCATTTGGAACAGCGACTTGTCCTGAGCGACACCATCGAGTGAGTACTCGGCGTTGAAAATCTTGTGTCGGCAGTGTTCGGAGTTGGCTTGGGCAAACATCATCAGCTCGATGTCACTGGGGTCGCGTCCGATGGCGCGGAAGTTTTCGACCAGGTAGTCGATCTCGTCGCTCGCCAGTGCGAGGCCGAGTTCGTTGTCGGCTTGAAGCAGTGCTTCGCGCCCGCCTTTGAGGACATCGACGGTTGTGAAGGGGGCGGGCTCTGCACGACGAAAGAGCGCTTCGGCGTCGTCGAAGTGCTGGAAGACGCTCTGGGTCATGCGGTCGTGCAGGAGTGGGGCGACTTGTTTTGCGCAGTCGGCCATCTCTCCGGTTACGCGAAAGGCGATGCCGCGTTCGAGGCGTCGGATTTTCCCGAGGCCGCAAATGTGTGCGATTTCCGTTGCCTTCGAAGACCAGGGCGAGATCGTCCCGACTCGCGGTGCTACCAGCAGCAACTGCCCATCGTCGGTGTCTGCATGGGTGAGCGCTGGGCCGTAGGTCAGGAGTCGGTCGAGAATTTCGAGTTCGGCTTCGTCGAGGGCTTCAGCTTCGTCGACGAAGTGGATGAACTCGGCGCTAACACTTTTGAGTGCGGGGGTCTGGATGCGGATCCGTTCTTCGAGTGCCCGGAGACGGGCGTCGGAAAGAGCGGAAGCACCGCGCAAATGGAGCATTGTGACTCCTGTGCGCCACGGTTCCATCGAGGGGGGCGATGGTTTCGAGGGGGGCCATGGCTGTTGGGCGAGTCGCTATTTTAGTTGCTTCTGTTCGCTTCACCAATGGCTGGCGGGCGTTTGCGGGCGCAGCGAATTGTCGCGGGGCCCCGGCGATGAGCCAGCGCGGCCAAGCGGATCGCTCGCTGCATTGGCTGCTAGACTCGCGCGCAAGCGCCCAGTAGACAGGGCTGCCACAGGAGGGGCGGAAATGGAGAGCAGTATGAGTTGGCTTTTGCCTTACTACGCCTGGATCAAGGCTCTCCACGTCATCGCCGTGATTTCCTGGATGGCGGGCCTGCTCTACCTCCCCCGACTTTTCGTCTATCACTGTGAGGTGCAGCCGGGCTCGGAGATGAGTGAGAAGTTCAAGCTGATGGAGCGCCGGCTCGGCAATGCCATCATGACCCCGGCGATGATTGCGAGTTTTGTGGCGGGGCTCGCAATGTTGGCCGCCAACCCGGGTTTGCTGCGGGGCGGAAGCTTCATGTTGGTAAAGCTCGTTATGGTGTTTGCGCTGCTCGGAGTGCACGTCGCGATGCTCAGCTGGCGCCGCGACTTCGCGCAAGACCGCAACGCCCGGCCTCAGCGCTTCTTTCGCATCGCGAACGAGGTGCCGACACTGTTAATGATCGTGATCGTGATCATGATCATCGTGCGACCGTTCTGATCCCTTTCGCGAGTCCGGTGGACGTCGGTCTCTAGGAGGCCGGGAAGACGCCTTTGGTCTCAAAGACTTCGACGGACGCGAAAATGCCTTCGAGCATGTAGGGGTCGTTCTCCGCGATTTCGCGCGCTGCCTCGAAGCTGTCAGCTTCGAGCACAATGACGCTACCGCACGGGTTCTGCTCGGCGTTGATCAGGGGGCCGGCGAATCGGATGCGCCCGGCGCTGTCCAGGCCCGCGAGATGGGCGAGGTGCTTCTCGCGGTGCAGTTTGCGCAGCGCAAGGCCCTGGGCGCTGTCGCGTCCCTGGTAAACGAATAACGGCATGATTGCTCCTGGGTTGTGGTTCGGGTGGTGGAGGTGAAGGCCGCCGTATTGTGGTTTTTTTGGCGCAGCGGCGCAGCGACGTTTTTCGGCAGCCGAGCGTATCGCAGTCCCAGGGTCCTGCGAAATTCGCGAGTGATTTCGCGGTCGTGTGCATTTTCGTGTTTTGTTCGCTATCGGTAGCGCGTCCCCCTCGAGGTCCCCAATTGGAAACCGCCGTCACGACGAGCTTCGGCTCACTCAATCCTGCCCAACGCACCGCTGCCGAGTACCCATGCGATTCACAGGCTGTCTCGGGCGCCACGGATGTTCCGGGCGCGCTGCTGATTATTGCCGGGGCAGGTTCGGGCAAGACAAATACCTTGGCCCATCGAGTGGCCCACTTGTTGGTCAACGACATCGACCCGCAGCGGATCTTGCTGCTGACGTTTACGCGTCGAGCGGCCGCGGAGATGACTAGGCGTGCACGGCGGATCTGCGAGCAACGCTTTGCCGAGGAGGCTCGGCTGACACCACGGCAGCTTGAGGCGAGGGTTGCCGAGGGGGTGCCCCAGTTGCTTGCACCCGGCGACGATACGGTTCTGCCGTTGACCCACGGTGGGGCAGGAGGGCCGCAGGCTCAAACCCGCTCGCTCGGAATCGAACTGCCGACGACTTTTGCGTCGGCAACTTTTGCGTCGGCAACTGCGCCGACAACTTTTGCGCCGGCAACGGCGCCGACAACTTTTACGTCGGCAACTGCGCCGACGACTTTTGCGTCGGCAACTGCGCCGACAACTTTTGCGTCGGCAACTGCGCCGGCGACTTTTGCGCCGGCAACTGCGCCGGCAACTTTTGCGTCGGCAACTGCGCCGACGATTTTTGCGTCGGCAACGGGACCGGGAGCTATGCCGGCGACTGCGCTGGGGGGATCGAGCCGTGTTCGCACGGCGGAGCTGCACTGGTCGGGCACATTTCACGCGGTCGCAAACCGGCTACTGCGGATTCACGCCCACTCGCTATCGCTCGATCCTGCGTTTACGCTGCTCGATCGTTCGGACGCGGCGGACTTGATGAATCTGCGCCGCAATGACCTTGGCTTGGCCAAGCGCAAGACGCGCTTTCCGAAGAAGTCGACCTGTCTTTCGATCTACTCCCATGTCGTCAATGCTCAGTGCAGCGTCGCAGAAGCCCTTGAGAAGGCCTTTCCCTGGTGCAGCAATTGGGAGAAAGAGCTGCGGGAGTTGTTCGCGGCCTATGTCGCTTCCAAACAAGAGCACAATGTCCTCGATTACGACGATCTGCTGCTTTACTGGTACTACCTGATGGAAGAGCCCGAGTTGGCGCGCAGTGTTGTTGAGCGCTTTGATCACGTATTGGTTGACGAATATCAGGACACCAATGCGCTGCAGGCTTCGATCTTGTTGCGACTGCGCCCGCAAGGTACTGGCCTCACGGTTGTCGGCGACGACGCGCAATCGATCTACAGCTTTCGCGCTGCAAACGTGCGCAACATCCTCGACTTTCCCAATCAGTTCGAACGCAAAACCGCAGTGCTTACTCTCGAACAGAACTACCGCTCGACCCAGCCGATTCTCAATGCGTGCAATGCGGTGATCGAGCGCTCCAAGGAGCGCTTCACTAAGAACCTGTTCTCGGACCGCGTTTCGCACCAGCGTCCGCGTCTCGTGAGTGTGGAAGACGAGGCAGGCCAGGTTGAGTATGTCGTCGAACAGATCCTGGCCCGGAGGGAAGAGGGGATCGCTCTCAAGCAGCAGGCAGTGTTGATCCGCACGTCGCATCACAGCGATGCTCTCGAAGTTGAACTCGGACGCCGCAATATCCCGTTTGTGAAGTTTGGCGGGCTCAAATTTCTCGAGTCCGCCCATGTGAAAGACGTGATTTGCGTTTTGCGCTGGGCCGAGAATCCGACCGACGCCCTCGCGGCATTTCGGGTCACGCAACTATTGCCGGGGGTCGGGCCGGCAACGGCCGGCCGAGTGATCGAAACCCACGCAGCCCAAGCTTTCGACTTTGCTCGACTCGGCGAGATCGCGGTGCCCGCTGCAGCGGCGGCAGATTGGCCGGGCCTGTGTGAGTTGATGAATTTGCTGCGCAACGGTCAAACAGGCTGGACAGGACAACTGGCGATGGTGCGGCGTTGGTACACTCCACACCTCGAACGCGTCTACGACGCGGCAGTGGTGCGCGCCGGCGACATCGAGCAACTCGAGCAGATCTCGGGAGAGTACCCTTCGCGCGAACGGTTCTTGTCCGAGCTGACGCTCGATCCGCCATCGTCGACGGGCGATCTGGCCGGGCCCCCGTTACTGGACGAGGATTATCTCATTCTTTCAACAATTCACTCCGCTAAGGGCCAAGAGTGGGACGCAGTGTATATCTTGAACGTGGCCGACGGGTGCATCCCCTCAGACATGGCGACCGATAGTCCCGAGCAGATCGAGGAAGAAAGGCGCTTGCTCTATGTGGCGATGACCCGGGCGCGAGATCATCTGGATCTCGTGCACCCACTTCGCTTCTATAGACACCAACAGCATCGTCACGGAGACGCGCATATGTTTTCGCCCCGCACGCGCTTCATTCCCGACGACATGCTCGAGTATTTTGAGCGCCACACGCATGGTCGTGCCCAGCCGCGCGACGGCTCCGGAAAGCCGGTTACGGCAGCTCGCATTGATGTTCGGGCTCGCGCCCAGGCACGTTGGGCCTAGCGTGAGAAACAAGGGCGATACGCAGGACCCGTCTCTGCCCAGCGATCCGGAGGAGCTGCGCGCTTTGGCCCGTATCGGGTATTTGCGACAAGCCTCCGCCTGGGCGTCGGTGATCTGGTTTCCAACGATTCTGGTTTTATTTTCTATCGATCAGCAGGCGGTCGCGGCCGCGGTGGTTATCGCCGGTACGTCTTTCTCTGGCGTTCTGCGCGGCATCGTCGCGCTCAGCCGCTGCCCGCGGTGTGACAACCGATACGCTCAGGTCCCGGGTGGTTACCGAGAAATATGGCAATCAGACCGCTGCGCCTCTTGTGGCCTTGCCCGTTACGCGAATTAGCAACTCCGCGATTGCGCAGGAATGCAAATATCGATCCCGCTTTGTAGAGAAAATTTGCATGTCCGCTGCCAGTGCCATGCGTGGCTAGCGCGCACGAAGGTTCACTCCATTCTGGGAGCGGGCGGCAATCGATGCGCGAAGTC
>JBLHOB010000068.1:0-9293 GCA_047619425.1 Myxococcota bacterium | reverse complement strand
CTGCGGCTCGAAGTTCAGCGGTGAGATGAGCCCGTGCACGTTAATGGGGAGCCGGGCAGCCAACGGAGGCGGGCGACCGGGTGGCACAGAGAGGAACCCATGCGATTCAGTTTTGATCGAAGTCACAGGCAAGGTCGCAATCAACGCCGTCACGTTGACGGTGCTTGGGTGGCATCGCTCCGAAAGAGTGGCGGCATAGGGTTGGCCGTCTTGCTGCTCGTCGCGGTCGCATCGTCCGCCTCGGGATACGCAGGGCCTACATCGGCATCGAAGTCACTGACACTGGCCTACCTCGACCCAGGCTCGGGCAGTTTCGTGATCCAAGCATTGATTGCCTTGTTTGCCGGTATCGCACTCGCCGGACGTACCTACTGGACGACGATCAAAGGTTTCCTCGGCATTGCGTCCAGCGACGACGAGGATGAAGACGACGATCTCGATGACACGTCAGGTAGCTCCTAAAACCATGTCGGAGCAGGCAATTGGCGCATCGTTTCGCGACCCCAGTGGGTTTATTTTCGACCACGAGGGCACGCTCTATCGCCAGGTGAATTGTTCCTATCGCGAAGATTACGATCACCTTATCGAGTCGGGGCTTTACGAGTTGCTCGTCTCAAAGGGGTTGCTCGTACGTCACGAAGAAGTCGAGCCGCCGCGCGCAGCCAGCGCCGAGCACTACAAAACTCTTGCGCCCGAGACGGTTCCCTTCATCTCCTACCCCTATGAATGGAGTTTTAGCCAGCTGAAAGACGCGGCCCTGCTCACGCTTCGGCTGCAAAAGCTTGCACTCAAACACGGTATGGTGTTGAAGGATGCAAGCGCCTACAACATTCAGTTTGCAGGCGGACGTCCGCTGATGATCGATACGCTTTCATTCGAGCGTTACGTTGAAGGTCGTCCCTGGGTTGGATACAAACAATTCTGTCAGCACTTCCTGGCACCGCTTGCCTTGATGGCGAGACGCGATGTTCGGTTGCTCGATTTGATGCGCGTCAATCTTGACGGCGTGCCACTTGATTTGGCCGTGTCGCTACTTCCCTTGCGAACGTGGCTCAATCGGGGGCTCGTGATGCATCTGTGGATGCACGCGCGCTATCAGCGAAGCTATGAAGGTTCGGGGGGCGCAAGCGCGGGGGATCGTGACGGCGCCTCCGTGCGTCCGGTATCGCGTGTGGCACTTGGCAATATCATTGAAGACCTTCGCGGTGTGGTGCGAAAGTTGGATTGGTCGCCACAGGGGACGGAGTGGGCTGAGTACTACTCGGGCGACAGCTACGAAGCCGACGCGCTGGCACACAAGCAAGATCGCGTCAGCGAGTTTGTTGCGCGAGTTTCACCGCAACGGGTCTGGGATCTTGGAGCCAATACCGGGGCCTATAGCCGAATTGCCGCAGAGCAGGGCGCGCAGGTCGTTTCGTTTGACGTCGACCCTGCCTGCGTCGAGCGCAACTACTTGGCCGTGCGTGACAGCAAAGGCGAAGACCTCTTGCCGCTGCGTCTCGATCTAGTGAACCCGTCTCCTGCACTTGGCTGGGCCCACGACGAAAGGTCAAGCCTGGCCCAGCGGGCCAATGCAGACACCGTCCTGGCACTCGCCCTGATTCACCACATTGCGATTTCGAACAACGTCCCTCTCGAGAAGATCGCGGCGTTTTTTTCGCAGTTGTCGAAGCATCTAGTGATCGAGTTCGTGCCGAAGAGTGATCCCAAGGTGAAGACCTTGCTCGCTACCCGCGAAGACATCTTTCCCGACTACACACGCGCAGGGTTCGAAGCTGCGTTTGCCAGCAGGTTTGAGACGCTTGAAGCGACGGAGATTCGCGGGTCAGACCGCGTGCTCTATCTGCTGGAGCGAAAGTCCATTCCCTCGTAGCCGGCTTGGCTCGGCGAGTTGGCGGGGCGCAAATGAAACGGGCGAGTGGCTTTTCGGCCACCCGCCCGTTTTGTTCTGACAATCGCCGCACGTCGCAGCTGCGATCGTACAGCGCCGTGCCTTAACTACTGATCACCGCGGCATCACCGGTTTCACCGGTGCGGATTCGGATCGCTTGCTCGACCGATGAGACGAAGATCTTGCCGTCGCCGATCCTGCCCGAGTGACACGACTCGAGCAGCGCGCTGGTAACCTTCTCCACAAGATCGTCCGACACGACGACTTCGACTTTGATCTTGGGCAAGAAGTCGACCACATACTCGGCACCGCGGTAGAGCTCCGTGTGTCCCTTCTGGCGACCAAAGCCCTTCACCTCGCTGACCGTAATGCCCTGAACGCCAACAGCGGTTAGCGCTTCTTTCGCTTCATCGAGTTTGAACGGCTTGATGATGGCTTCGATTTTCTTCATGTTGATTCTCCCTGTACGTGATCAGCTCACGATTTGATTTGGCAGAGCTTCGCCAGCTCGCTCGAGGTTTAGGCGAGCGAGCTGGCGACTGACTAGTTCTCCGTCGCCAGGACCGGAACGCGCGCTTCACTCGGCGCCGACTTCTGGCCGAGAGAGTCGAACTGGCTTCCACCCATGTGGACGTCCCAGGCGTGCATACCGTGCTCGGCGAGGTCGAGTCCTTCGATCTCTTCTTCTTCGCTTACCCGAAGGCCCATGGTCGCGTTAATGCCCATGAACAGCGCCGTTGCACACAGCAGGGTGAATGCCGCGTAGCACGCCACGCCAATGGCCTGTACGCCAAGGGTGTGTTCGGGGTTGGTTGAGAAGATGCCAACGGCCAAGGTTCCCCAGATACCGCACACCAGGTGAACACTGATTGCGCCAACCGGGTCGTCGATCTTGATCTTGTCGATTCCGATCACGGAGAGCACCACGATGCTGCCCGCAACCAGCCCGATGATTACGGCGGAGGTGGGATTGACGGTGTCCGCGCCCGCGGTGATGCCGACCAGTCCAGCAAGGATCCCGTTGAGAGCCATTGTCAGGTCGGGCTTTGAAGAGAAGAACATCGAAGCGGTCATCGCCCCGAGTCCGCCCGAAGCCGCCGCCAAGCATGTGGTTACGAGTACCAGGGACGTGAGTTCGGGATCTGCCGAAAGCACAGAGCCGCCGTTGAACCCGAACCATCCGAGCCACAGAAGAAAGCAGCCAATGGTGGCGCTGGGCATCGAGCTACCGGGGATCGGGTTGATCCTGCCGCTCTTGGCGTACTTGCCAAGGCGTGGCCCAAGCATCATTGCGCCGACGAGTGCGGCCCAGCCTCCTACGCTGTGCACGAGGGTTGAGCCCGCGAAGTCGTAGAAGCCCATGGCGTCGAGAAAGCCTCCGCCCCACTTCCAGGAGCCGGCGACGGTGTAGACGAGACCGACGAACAGGACGCTAAACACCATGAATGACGAGAGCTTGATGCGTTCTGCAACAGCGCCCGACACGATCGTTGCCGCGGTTGCGGCGAACATGGCCTGAAAGAGAAAGTCCGTCCAATAGGTGTAGCCACCGCTCGCGTAGCCCGCGGTTTGTGCACCGGCTTCAAAGCCAGCGCTGAGGCCGAAGCCGGCAAAGCCCATAAAGCCGTTGAAGTCGCCCGGATACATCAGGTTGAAGCCGACCACGTAGTAGGTGATCAAACCCGCGCACACGATGAAGACGTTCTTGAAAAGAATGTTTGTAGTGTTCTTTGCGCGCGCGAGCCCCGACTCGATCATCGAGAAGCCGAGGTGCATGATGAACACGAGCGCCGTGCAGACCATCATCCACACGTTGTTTGCGACGAACGTGCCGACAGTGACACCGTCGTCGGCAAGGGCCGCAGCTGGGATTGTGGCTGCCGCAGTTGCAGCGCCCATTATGAGAATTTTCCGAGTCATTTCTTTTCGTTCTCCGTGTCAATTTCGGGTTTGCTTGAGGGGCTTCGGGATTGCCGCGTGATGACATGCTTGGTGTCGAGATGTCGAGGCTTTGCCTTCGGTCAACACCTGACATAGCAACCGGCGTGCCAAGTCGGTTCTCGAGGTGAAATGCGCGCGAGAAACCCTACAAGGGCACGAGGCTGCACAACTCAACTGCATGCCGGGCGGAAATTGGCGCACCCGTGCACAAGTTCTGTGCAACGGTTGATCGTGCGGGTGGCAATCAAGAGGATGCGAGCCGGTCGGTGCCTCGCCCGGTTGCATCGGCGCTGCCGATGTTAATTCCACTCAGTATTTCCCGAGCTTAAGCACAGCGGGCGATGGACGAAATACACTGCAGGAGGTGTTTGATGAGTGCTGGAGCAATCGATGGCGGTGCCCGTCCAGGCAGCATTGCGGTCGCAACGATTCGCAAGGCGAATGATCAGATCAAAACCGAAGGGCAGCAGGCAACTAAGCTGCTCGAAGGTGCGGCGCAGGTGGCTAAAAATGCCAGCGGCGATTCCGAGCGCGGGCGCATTATCGATATCCGCGCATAAGCCGACTCATCTGTGCCCAGCGACCAAGCAGGGCGGTGTTGGCTCTACAAAACGAATGACTGTGTCGCTTTGGCGTTGAAGCAGCGGTCGACAGAAGAGACCGGAACCCAATTTGTTCCCGGTCTTTTTTCGTTGGAGCCGCCCACCTTCACCAGTTGTTCTAGACTTCATGCATGATCTTATCATTTGGAGCTGAGCCGTCTTGACCAATACCTCGACAGAACGTCTTCACGACGCCATGCGCGATCTACACAAAGCGTTGGGGACAATGCAGGATCTCGATGAAAGTGATCGTGACGAACTGACCGCTGCGATCGCAGAGATCCGCGCCACGCTCGACTCGACCGAGCAAGATCTTGCGGACAGCGATGGAACGATACGCGGCAGACTCGTCGCGGCAGTCGAGCGCTTTGAGGACCGCCATCCAAAGCTCACTCAGTTGGTTGGAAGGCTGGCGGACTCCCTGAGCGAACTAGGGGTCTAGACCACAACAGCTTCGCCCGCGCCTGCTGAACCAAGCCCAGTTTACTTTCCGCGATACGCCGAAAAATCGCGGGCGACTGCAGCGCACGCGCGTTCGAATCGGTCGCGAAGCATTGGTTCAAGGCCCTGTCGCGCAAGGGCGATAAACGCATGGGAGCGTCTCTTCACCATGCCTTTCTATGTCTTGATCCCGTTCGTCGCATGTATGGGCGCGTGCGCGATCGCGAGTGTTGTCATTGCCCGAGATCCGAGTGCGCGCCGTAGCCGGCTCGCAGCGGGGATCCTTGCATGTGCGGCGCTGTGGGGCTTCTGTGATTTGCTTGCCCACGTCTTCAACAGTCGCGAAGCGGCGTTGTCGTTGGTGCGAATGTCGACCCTGCCCATCTTGGCGATTCCACCACTTGCACTTCAGCTTCTGCTGGAAGAGAACGCTCGAGTTAAGCAACGCTTTCCCGGCTTGCTCGTTCCCATCTGGTTTTGTGTGACGCTGCTCGTCCCGGTGAGTATGTTTTCACCGCTCTTGATTTCGAGCGTCGTATGGACGGACTGGGGATGGATGACCCGATTGGGTTCATTTCATTTTTTGTTCTTTGTACCCGGAACGGCCTGCGTGCTCGCCGCGTTCTATGTCTTGAAAACCCAGAGTTCGGTGATTCGCAATGCACAATCGCGACATGTCCAATTGCTCGCGTTGCTCGCGACGTTGTTGTTGGCGGTGATACCCGTTGGGGAGATCCTGGCACCCGCACTTGAAATTGACGCACCGAGACTTGGGGCACTGAGTGTCACGGTGCTCGCGACGAGCCTGTGGTTTTTGTCGTTGAGTCTCGGAGAATATGCGCCGGCCCCGACTGCCTTTGCACGAGAGATGCTCGACACCCTTTCGGACGGCGTCGCATTGATCAATCGCGGCGAACGGATCCGAGCCGCCAACCTGGCGTTCGCCCAACTTGCAGGGGGGACTCCAGGAGAGCTAATCGACCAAAGTGTCACCGACCGGTTCGGAATTCCTTTTGCGGAAATGTCCGAGGCGAAGATAGGTTCGGAGACGACGCTAGAGCGAAGCGACGGCTCGACGATTCCGGTTTCGGCGACGCGCTCGGAGCTACTCGATGAAGGCGGCTCCTTGCTCGGCAGCGTGTTGGTGATTCGAGACTTGCGCGACGTCACGCGACTCCGCCGCAGGCTGGTCGCTGCAGGCCGTATGGCGGCCGTCGGTGAACTGGCTGCTGGGATTGTTCATGAAGTGAATAACCCGATTGCGTTCATCCAGAGCAATCTTCACTGTCTCCATAAAAACGACGCCGCGTTGATGGAGATTCTTGAAAACGAGATGGCTCCCAATCCGGTTCCCGAGCCATTGCGCGAGGTTCGCCACCTGGTCGGACAATCGCTGCAGAATATTGCTCGGGTTGCCTCGATCGTGAAAGAGATTCGCGGCTTCTCCCATATGGGGCCAACTGGGATTCAGAGCAACGACGTAAACCGACTTATCGAAGACGTGGTGAGCATTGCACTGCCTCAGCTTCGCTCTCACGCAACGGTCGTTCGCGAGTATGGTGATCTGCCCGAAATTGAATGCGCCGGCCAGGACATCCGTCACGCGCTGCTCGACTTATTGTTGAGTGCTGCGCGATCCCTCGAGGGCGGTGGCATGGTGCGTCTTCATACGGAGGCCCAGGCGGATTCGATCATCATCGAGGTCGAAGACGATGGCCGAGGTCACACCCCCGAACAGGTCGCCCGTATTTTCGATCCTACGATGGGACGTCCGGATGCGGAGGTGGGCACCGATCTCTGCGTCGCCTACCAAATTGTTCGCCAACAGGGCGGTGAGATCGCGATGGAATCCGATCCGGGACGCGGCACAAAGGTGACGGTTCGTTTGCCGAAGCGAGCGCCCGCGGCCATCGACGAGTCGCAAAACGAAGACCTGTTGATCGAAGGCGGGGGTGTCGCATGAGCGAGCTCTACCTCCTATTGAAGATCGTGACCTGTCTGCTGGGTGTTGTGCTTGCGGGTGTAATGATTGGACGTGACCCGGGCCTGCGGATCAATCGCTTGATGGCCGTGATTCCGCTGCTCGTCGTGGCCTGGTCATTGGCCGAGTTCGCATGGAATATTCAAACCGATCCTCGCGACGCGGAGCGTATCATTCGCGTCATGGCAGGGACCTGGATGATGTTGGGTCCGGCCGCACTTCATGTCTTTTCGGAGTTCTCAGGCCCGCGCTACCCAACCCCCCGGCGTCTCGTGCCGGTGTTTTACGGGGGCATTGTTCTTGCGTTGGTTGTGCACAACGTGACGGATTGGGCCGTTACGGGCGTGACGAAGATGCCGTGGGGATGGGGCATCCAGTTTGATCCGGGCTTCCTACTCATGTACGCCGCTCTTGCGGCACCGATCGCCTACGCGTTGTTTCGCTGGGGGCAGATCATTCCGGACAAAGGCTTCAAAGACGAACGCCGTATTTGGTCCAAACTTTACATGTCGGTGGTCGTGACGATGACCGTCGCGACGGTAACCGACGTTTTTCTGCCAGCACTCGGCGTCCCGTTTCCACCCATTGCAAGTACGGCGGTTTTGGTTTGTGCTGCGGCCATCGCGTATCAGTTCAAGAAAAACGGCTATGCGCTCATGGCGCCGGGTGCGTTTGCCAGTGAGATTTTGGAAAGCCTCAGCGACGGTGTTGTCTTGCTGGAGAGCAACGGCGACGTTCGCTTTGCCAATGCCGCTTTTCAGCGCCTGGTTGGAGCGAGTGAAGAACAGATTCGAAGTGCGCCGTTTGGGAAATTCGCTCCCGGGGTTGATGTGACACCAGCGAGCCTGACGAAGGCTTTCGAATGTGAACTCGTCAGCTGTAGCGGCGAGAGTGTGCCGGTGTTGATCGCTCCGACGCGCTTGCACAACCCGTCCGGTAAGGTTCGCGGCGCCGCGATGAGTATTCGGGATCTACGTGAAGTGTCGGCGTTGCGAGGTGACTTGGTTGTTTCGGATCGTCTCGCGACGGTCGGCGGCTTGTCGGCAAGTGTGGCCGCGGAAATCAAAGAGCCAATTCACGAAACCAGAAATCATCTCATGAGTGCGCGTCTGCGACTCGCCAGCCTGCGAGACGCAGTGAGTGAGTGCGAGTCGACAGAAAAGCTTTGCGAGCTTGTGCAGGACCGCGAAGAGTTGTTGGAAGAGTGCCTCGAAGGCATCGCTCGCATCGAAGCGATCATGCGCGACGTTCGTGGTTTCGCGTCCGAAGAGTCTGGCCCCCGCGAAGCGGTCGACATCAACAGGCTGATCGAGAAAGCACAGCGTATTGCACTCACACGCGCGGGGACGGCCATCGAAATCGAAAGAACGTTCGATTCGTTGTTGCCGGTGCAGTGCGTCCCTGGAGAGATTGTACAAGTTCTGGTCAATCTCATCGCAAACGCCGTACACGCCACGGCGGGGACAGGGCGCGTGCAACTCGCAAGTTGGCAGCACGACCGCGATGTTTGGATCTGTATCGAAGACAACGGCTACGGCGTGCCGGCCGATGTGATTTCGCGCATCTTCGATCCCTTCTTTACGACGAAGCCGGTTGGCGATGGCACCGGTTTGGGGCTGGCGATCTCCCACAGCATCATTCGCAACCACGGAGGCGAATTGCGCGTTGAGTCTGAACCCGGGCGCGGAGCGCGATTTACCATCGTGCTGCCGATTGATCCTGATCGCCTCGAGCCAAAGGGGACTGCTACGCAGGAGCTGAGTCGGTAGAGTCTCCGCGCAAGCGCAATTGCCGGCGCCCATCGTGCGCACCGGGCGTCTGCGTATGACGCATATCAAGCGGCGCCCTTTGCGCCCGCAACCGATTGAGGCGACCGACTCATGATCAAGCCCAGCACCGCACTAACCACAAATTCCCGCGTCCAGGCGTTGCGAGGCCTGCTTGAACAACCGGGGCTTCGAGTGATGCCCTGCTGCTTCGACGCGCTGAGTGCGCGGTTGATCGAAGACGCCGGGTTTCCTCTCACGTTTATGAGCGGCTTTGCGGTCGCGGCTGCACGTCTTGGCGCGCCCGACACAGGGCTCATTTCCTACGGTGAAATGCTCGACCAGGGGCGCAATATCTGCGACGCCGTGTCGATCCCGATCATTGGCGATGCCGACACTGGCTATGGCAACCCGCTAAACGTCAAGCGGACGGTTCGCGGCTACGCTCAAGCGGGCTTTGCCTGTGCGATGATCGAAGACCAGGTCGCGCCAAAGCGCTGCGGCCACACCCGGGGCAAAGAAGTGGTGTCTCGAGACGAAGCCGCCGCGCGTATTCGAGCCGCCGTCGCGGCAAGAGAAGAGGGCAGCGACATCTTGATCATGGCGCGCACCGACGCGCGCTTTGGCCACGGTCTTGAAGAAGCCATTGAGCGATGCCGCATCTTCAAAGA
>JBLHOB010000067.1:0-9358 GCA_047619425.1 Myxococcota bacterium | reverse complement strand
CCACTACGGCGGGCCAAGCCAGTTGCAGGATCCCGGGAGCTTGCTGCACCCCAGACCCCGGAAGTGCTTCCGCGATCACCTCTGCCTCATCCTCTTCGGACTCGGACAGCGCAGGAGCCTCAGACGTGGACGTGGATGTAGACGTGGACACAAGCGGCCTCTGCACTAACCCTACGACGACCTAAGCCGGCCGTCGTTACGGGTCGCGCGGGGTGGAATCTAGCTGGGCGCTGGATTGGGAAGACACGAGCCAGCTTCCCTTGGACAGTGCATGCGTCGACGCAATGACGTCCACCGGCAACTTCCAAAGACATCACGGGAAAGCCATCCCCTCGAATGGCTCTCCCGTAATCTCCAGAAGATGAACTAGGGCCGCACGCGTCGTGCGTGAAGCTTGCCCCGGGACTTAGTAGTTGCGCACCGCTTCGGCCAACTTGATCACGACCTTCTTGGCGTCGCCAAAGATCATCATCGTGTTGTCCTTGAAGAACAGCGGGTTCTGAATGCCGGCGAAGCCGGGGTTCATGCTGCGCTTGATCACGAAGACGTGCTCGGCCAAGTCGACGTTGAGGATCGGCATGCCGTAGATCGGGCTGTTCTTATCTTCGCGTGCCGACGGGTTCACGACGTCATTGGCGCCAAGTACCAGCGCAACATCCGTCTCGGGGAAGAGAGGGTTAATCTCGTCCATTTCGATCAAGCGATCATACGGGACGTCGGCCTCGGCAAGCAGCACGTTCATGTGACCCGGCATACGACCGGCCACCGGGTGAATGGCGAACTTCACGTCGACGCCCTGCTCTACCAACGTGTCGGTCAAGTCGCGCACTGCGTGCTGTGCCTGAGCCACGGCCATGCCGTAACCGGGCACGATGATCACCGATTGTGCGTTCGAGAAGATCACTGCGGCGTCTTCGGGCGTGTAGGAAATTACATTGCCCTGGTCCTGTGCGGCTTCGCCCGAACTGTCTGTGGTCGCGGCTGCGGCGCCAAAGGCACCGAAGAGCACATTTCCAAGAGAACGGTTCATCGCCGTACACATGATCTGTGTGAGGATCAAGCCCGAGGCACCGACCAACGAGCCACTGATCACCAGCGTGCTGTTGTCGAGCACAAAGCCCGTCGCACAAGCCGCCAACCCCGAGTAGGAGTTGAGGAGTGAGATCACTACCGGCATGTCCGCGCCACCGATCGGGATGACGAGCAGAACACCCAAAAGAAGCGAAATCGCAACCAAGCCGTAGAAGGCGTTGATATTGCCTGTGTCCATGACCACGGCTGCGCCGAGGGCGAGAACACCAATGCCAAGACCGCCGTTTACAAACTGCTGCCCCGGATACGTCACCGCTCCGCCGCCCACTAGCTCTTGGAGCTTGGCGAAGGCGACAAGGCTACCCGTCAGGGTAATCGCGCCGATCAGGACCGATGCGACGATCGCGAATGGAATCACACCGCCGACGGTTGCCACTGCGGCGTTGTCTCCGAGAATCTCGGCCGACGCCACAAACGCTGATGCTGCTCCGCCAAAGCCGTTAAGCAAGGCGACCATCTGCGGCATGTCGGTCATTTCGATACGAAGCGCGAGCACTGCACCGAGCACCGAGCCAACCGCGATACCGGCGAAGATCACGCCGTAGCTGACCACACCCGCGTTGAGCAGTGTCGCAACGATCGCGACGAGCATGCCGGCTGCAGCCTGAAAGTTGCCCGTCACCGCCGTCTTGGGCGAAGAAAGGTTTCGCAGGCCAAGGATGAATAGAATTGCCGCTACGAGATAGGCGGACTGAATAATCGTTGCGCTCATGACTTACTCGGCTTCTTTTTGAACATGGCAAGCATGCGGTTGGTAACGAGGAAGCCACCGACACAGTTTACGGTGGCCATCACGATGGCGACGAACCCAAGCACTGTGGCCGTGGTGCCGTTATCACTGCCGGCGGCCAGGATGGCGCCGACGATCGTGATGCCGGAGATCGCGTTCGATCCACTCATCAGCGGAGTGTGAAGTAGCGGCGGTACCTTCGTGATGACTTCGACTCCGACAAACAGAGCCAGGACCAAGATGGTCAGCGCGGCAATCGCGGGGGCTTCAAGCATTGACGTTCTCCTCGCCTGCGTACGTTGTGCATCGTACGGGCTTCAAACTTATTTTTGAGATCCGGGTGCTCAGTTCGTCTCGAGTCGCGAGCGGATCATTTCGTTGACGACTTCGCCCTGGTACGAGACCAGGGTTCCACTCGTAATCTCGTCTTCGCGATCGATCACGAGCTTGCCTTCGTCGATCAGATGGTCGAGGAACGTGGTTACGTTCTTCGAGAACATCTGGCTCGCATGGGCCGGAACGTGGGCTGGAAGATTCGTGTCGCCGATGATCGTTACACCGTGAACGATGATCTCTTTGCCGGCTTCGCAGAGTTCGCAGTTGCCACCCTTCTCAGCTGCAAGGTCGACAATCACCGAACCGGGACGCATGCCCTTAACCGCGTCTGCAGTAATCAGCAGCGGTGCATCGCGGCCGGGAACCAATGCCGTCGTAATGACGATATCGGCTTGGGCTACGTGCTTCGCCAACTCGGCACGCTGGCGGATGTAGAACTCTTCCGTCTCAGCCTTGGCGTAGCCGCCGCTGTCTTCGGAGTCACCGGTATCGAGATCGAGTTCGATGAACTTCGCGCCAACACTCTGCACTTGCTCGCGAACGGCAACGCGGGTGTCGTACGCCGACGTCACTGCGCCGAGTCGTTTGGCACTGCCGAGAGCCTGAAGGCCCGCGACACCTGCACCAATCACGAATGCCTTTGCCGGACGCAACGTGCCTGCCGCGGTCACCATCATCGGAAACACGCGAGGCAGTGCCATCGCGGCCATGAGCACCGCGCGGTAACCCGCGATGGTGCTCTGCGACGACAACACATCCATGGACTGCGCTCGGGTGATGCGCGGCATCATCTCGAGTGAGAAAGCACTGACATTTCGACCGGCCAACTGCTGCGCAAGTTCGGGTATGTCCAACGGCTTCATCAACGACATGATCGCCGAGCCGCTTTTCAAGGCTTCGATCTCGTTGCCCGTGGGCCCACCCACTTGCGGCGGCTGGACTTTGACGATGACGTCGGCAGCTGCATAAACTTCCGCAGCGCTCGCGCCGATCTTGGCCTCTTCATCTACGTAAGCTTGGTCAAGAAAGCCGGCTTCGTCCCCGGCACCGGTTTCGATGAGTACATCGACACCGAGCTTCTTCAACGCCTTCACACCTTCGGGCACGAGCCCTACGCGGCGTTCGCCGTCGGCAATTTCCTTAGGAACTCCGATGATCACTTCACGACTCCAACGAGCAGGGGTCCGCATTTTCTGCGGACAGGTCTAGGCCAATCCGGTAAAACCCGGACGACCGCCACGACTTGGCGGGCCATATGTTTAGATGATTTTTCATCTATTGGTAGGGTTCCGCGAAACTCGGAAATTCAGCAGCAGGCAAAAGGGCCCAAAAAGCCACGATCCCACGCGGGCTTGCTAGTGTTTTCGCCCCCAAGATCAAGGAGCAGCAATGACAGAGAACTTGCGCATCATCCACAAGAAGACCGGTAATTTTCTGGAGGACTTCGGCCCCGGGCAGATTCTGAAGCATCGCGGCGGTAAAACAGTCACCGAAGGGTTGTGTTCGACCTTTGGCGACTTTTCGTTCGCCACCCACCCTTTTTCCAAGAATCGACGCTTCGCAGAAGCTCACGGCTATCGCGATCTTGTCTGCTCGCCCGGCCTCGTAATGTTGGTCGCTTTCAGCCAGACCGTCGGTGACATCTCCGAGAATGCGCGCGCCAACCTCGAGTACATCAACATGCGCTTTGGCGCGCCGGTCTACTGCGGCGACACGATTGAAGTCGAGACCAAGATCCTCGGTGTACGCACCTCATCGAGCCGGCCCAACCTCGGCATCGTTCACGTGCAATCCACAGCGAGCAAGAACATTGGCGCGGCAGACGAAGCCATCGTGCTGACCTTCGAGCGCAAGGTGCAAGTCTTCAAGGGCAGCGACGATGCCGTTGTTGAAAGCTTCGACGTTGCACCCGACGAAATTGAATGCGAGCTCTGGCTGCCCGAATACGGCAAGAAGAGCGACTATACGGACATGGCACACCTCGGTGGTGACGACGGCTACTTCGAAGACTTCGAGCCCGGTACCCTGCTCGCGCACTCGCGCGGCCGCACGGTGACGAGTGAGCACATTCACTTGACCGGCATTCTCGACAACACGTCACAGGTTCATTGCAATCAACACATGATCGACTTGAACCCCGACCGCTATCTCGGCGGACAGCTTGTCGTGTATGGCGGCATTCCGTTTGCACTCTGTCTCGCCATCTCGGGCCCGGACATCGGCGACAACAGTCTCGGCGACAGCATCTATAAGACGGGGCGCCATACGGCACCGCTTGCAGCTGGCGAGACGGTTTTCGCGTCGACGGAGATCCTGGCAACTCGCGATCACCCGACCCGCGAAGATCTGGGCATTGTCGAGTCGCGCTTGTTCGGCCACAAGTTCGACGCCGAAGCAGGCGCCAACCATGACGACGCGCCCGCCGGGTTCAAGAAGACGAAAATCTTCGAACTCGACCGTGAAGTTGTCGTCAAGCGACGCTCGCACTACGCGGGCTAGACGGCCGCCGCTGACTCAAGAGGGAGGCGCTCTCGCTCCCTCGCACTCGCTACGAGTTGCCTGATCGAACCCTCACAAGGTTCGGTCAGGCGCAGGCGAGCACGAGCGATGCGCTGCCGTCTCCGACGGTCAGCTCAAATGCGATCCCGGTTTGAGGGGCAATGTCGTAGACCGGTGGGTCGAGCGCGACGAGCACGCCGTCACGCTCTAGCGCTGCGACGGCATTGCCGCACAGCACGTTCAAAAATTCACCTACCCCATCGGCAACGAGTTCGTCCGTCAGAGGATCGGGATTCATACCGGACACGCTCGCCGCGAGATGACGTGCAAATACGTCGTCGCATAGAAGCGTAACTTCAAGATTCGGCGGTCCGTGCATCGCGAGGCCGACCTTGAACGCGTGCGACGTACTCTCGCCAAGCGGCTGCCCTACACCCATCTTCACCGGCACCTTCGCCATGCGCATACAAAACTTCGGCAACAAATGAAGCACTAGGTGCGCAACCGGGTTGTCGTCTAGTTCGGGGTCGAGACTGCGGTTTTGGACCTCGTAGGGCGCCTGATCCACCTTGAAGTGATCGAGCAAGGTCGGAAGCTTGTCCCCTGAAATGCATTCAAGGGAAACGAGTGCTTCGCCAATCTGCAGCCGTGTACTGCGTTGCAGTTCGACCACTTCGTCGAGTTGCTCGCGCGACATCATGCCAACCTGCTCTGCGAGTTCGCCAAACGGCTGATCCGTGGTTCGCTGGCGAAGATTGATCCAATCCGATTCGGACTGAAGCAGGTAGCCCTTTTCGACGGCAATTTCGCCTAGCTGTTTATTGTGGTCGTTCATCAAGTCGAGGGCCTGACGCAGTTGGCACGCGTCGATCTCGCCTTGCTCAATCAGAAACTGCCCGAAGAATTTCACTCCCATGCGACCCTTTCTGCCCCCCCTAGTTCGTCGAGTCGCACACGCTCGGACTCGAACAGGGCTTCGAGCACGTCTGGCTCAAAGGGTTTGCTGATCACCTGGATTGCACCTAATCGAAAGCCCTCTTCTGCCTTTGATGCAGCGCCGGCGAGCGAGGACAACAACGCAACTCGCGTGTCCGGGAAATTGGCGTTGATGATGCGCAGGGCCGACAGGCCGTCCATACCGGGCATCACGATGTCCATAATCGCCAGGTGGGGCTGGCTCTCGCGCACAACGCGAATTGCACCGGCACCGTCATTGGCGGTGCCGACGACCTCGACGCCGTCGATATCGCCGATCAACTCCTGGAGCTGAGCGATTACGATTTTGCTGTCATCGATCAATACGACAGAGAGTGACTTCGGATTTGACATTCCAACCAATGAATTGAAGGCTCATGAGCAATATCGACCGTCATGAGATTCGGGTTTAGCTGTGATCTGAGAACCTGAGCCTTCCGAGACTTGCCTGCTTGCGAGGGAAGTCATAACGTCGGCGACCGACTAAGGAGAACTACCGATGCGAAACGCCAAAGATTTTTTCCAGCCCCTAGCCCTCGGTGCCCCGGCACCTCTGCGTGAGATCCCGCTGCGCCCGTCGCGCATGATCCACTTCTTCGATCCAAGTAACCCGAAGATGGTCGACAAGGTTCCGCAGATCGCCACCAAGTGTGACGTGCTGCTCGGCAACCTCGAAGACGCGATTCAGATTGAGAAGAAAGAAGCCGCCCGCGAGGGACTCATCAAGATCGCGAACAACACTGACTTCGGGAACTGCCAGCTCTGGACCCGCATCAACAGCCTCGATTCGCCCTGGATGCTCGACGACGTAACGCGTCTCGTGCTCGAAGCCGGCGAGAAACTCGACGTGATCATGGTGCCCAAGGTCGAAGGCGCCTGGGACATTCACTACATGGACCGCCTACTCGCCCAGCTTGAAGCGAAGGCCGGCCTCACCAAGCCCATTCAGCTGCACGCGATTCTCGAGACGGCGCTCGGCGTCACGAATGTCGAAGAAATTTGCGCGGCCTCGCCCCGCATGCAGGGCCTCTCCCTTGGCCCGGCAGATCTCGCGGCCAGCCGACGCATGAAGACCACCCGCGTAGGTGGCGGACATCCTGGCTACATCGTTCGCACCGACCCGGAAGAAGGCTCACCGGATTCGGCGCGCATCTCGGCGCAACAGGATCTGTGGCACTACACCATGGCGCGCATGGTCGACGCCTGTGCTGCAAACGGCATCTACCCCTACTACGGCCCGTTCGGCGACATCAAAGACGAACTCGCTTGCGAAGACCAGTTTCGCAACTCGTTCCTAATGGGATGTGTCGGTGCTTGGAGTCTGCACCCAGCGCAGATCGCAATCGCCAAGCGCGTGTTCAGCCCGCCGGCAGACGAAGTACTCTGGGCCAAAAAGGTCATTGAGGCCATGGGCGACGGCTCGGGCACGGCGATGATTGACGGCAAGATGCAGGACGACGCGACGGTGAAGCAGTGCAAGGTGATGATTGACCTTGCGCGGTTGTTGGCGGAAGGTGATCCGGAGCTTGAAGCCGCCTACGGGTTCTAGGGGCGTTTAAGACCGCGCCCGGAGCAACGAGCAACGGTGGGTTCATTGGCTGGGGGCAAAGCTGCCGCGAGCGCATAGCTCCGCGTTGGCTTGCCGCTTGGTTTTAGTGGAGCGGGAGCCGCTACGGGGCTTCTAGCCAAGCTTTGGCTTCGCTTAGGTTGCGGAAGACTGCGACCTGGGTGGCCGACTCGCCGCCAAGCATTTCGTACATGCGGGCCAGGCCGAATGCGACGTCGCGCTGGGTGTAGATTGCCATCTTCCGAACGAGGGTGGAGTCTTCGAGCATCTCGGCGACGGCTCGAATTGCATTGATGCTGATTAATTCCAATGTTGAGTCGAGATGGTCCAGTTCGACGAAATCGGGATCAATTGAGGGATCCGCGCGCATTGTCTCGCAGTGCTGAATTAACTCTTCGTCGGTGAGGTCCCCTTCCACCGTCACTTCTACGAGTTTTTGGCATGTGTCTACGACATAGCTGATTGGCAATTCATCTCTCCTCCCGCGCGAGGGACGGGCAGACGACTTCGCGCTTGGCTGCGCACTCTTTGGAAATACTAAAATCCCTGCGGGCTCGCCACAAAATTTTGTGTTGGCACCTCTCCGATTCACTCCACAAAAGCACCACTGCCAGCTCGCGTGCCAATGGAGGTTTCGGGGGAGGAACTCCTCAAGGGAAGACCCCAGGCTGCCGTTAGGCTTCACGATAAATGTGTATGTGGCACGAGGACTTAGCCGCTTATCGGCGAATACGAAGAGTGCAGTTGACGGGAGCGATGCCGGGCATGTTGAAGAATTCAGTTTATCGATCCACCACCGTAAGCCTCGGGTTGCTTTTGTTGCTTGCCGGAGTGGGCAACGCAAACGACGCAAGCGACCCGGAACGATGGGGCGACTATCTCGACTACGCGTACGTCTACTCGTCCGCCGACCAGGCTGTGCTCAAAGATCGCCTTGCCGAGTACAGTGCCGCCGCCGGCATTTCACTCGATGACTACGTCAACCACTTTTTGAGCGACCCGCTTGCACCGGACGCACCCGCCGATGCGATGACGCTGCGGCGCCGGTCCATTGCATTCTTGTTGCAGTACCTCGCCACCCGAGATCCCGCACTGATCGATCGTGCCGCCGAAACTACAATTGCCCTTGGCCTCGAAAGCGACAGTTATGAAAGCCGTTACTGGCGCCACTACATCGGCGCACAACAGGCCCTTGAACGCGGCAACACCAGCGAGTTCGTGGCCGCGACCCTCGATCTCTGGCTCGAGGTCGTAGTGCCCCTTGAAGCTCCTTTCGATACCCTCGAAGCCCTTTCGCTTTCCCAATCTCCCACGACGGGGTTCGTCTCCGCCCTGCCCTTTGTCTTCGAGAACACGACGCGCATGATCTTGGTTCGGAGTCAGGAGATGGGGCTTGCCTCGAACCTCGACCCACTGGGAGCCATCGTTCGGCTTCTTCATCACAATCGTGTGGGCATGAATCCAGAAGTGATTCCCGCAGCCGCGTCATCACGCGAGTACCTCGACCGCATCGTTGCGCGCCTCGACGGAGCGGAGTCGGACGGTGGTGGCTTGACGTTTACGTTGCTGCTCTTCGAAGCGAGTAAGGCTCACGAGCAGTCGCGCAGTAGGCTCGCCCAGGAAGGATTCAGCGAAGACACCATCAAAGCGATCAACGTGGCCAATGGCGCGTATCAGCGCGCGTGGGGCGCCGCAAAGACCGCCCAGGGTCGCAGTACCGTTTACAGCCGCGTCCTCCGACTGCTGGGAGAAACGTACGCCGCCAAGCAGCGTCTGGGCGTCGACCCCTATATTGAATCTCCCTTCGATCTCGAAGGCGCGATCGCAACCTATGAAGCCCTCTACGCCGCGCGCGAGGGTGACGGATACAAGACCGCGGGCTTCGCCCTTGCCGGGCGCGATGCCTACCTACAGGCCCTGCGCGGGTTGTGGGAAGAAATCCAGGAAGCATCACTCAATACCGCGGATTACTACTTGGCACGCAGTCTCGCTGCCAGCGAGAACAGCGACGAGTACGTGCGCAGCGCGGCCGGAACTTACGACCGCTACCTCAGCTTCTTTAAGCTTCACGTCGGCACCGAATCATCGGAGTTCATGCCCGACTCTGCCTACTTCGCGGCCTACGAAGCGGCGAAGGGCTACGGGGATGCGTTTCTAAA